>JAPLRK010000025.1:37293-62370 GCA_026399195.1 Legionellales bacterium | reverse complement strand
TTGCTCAATGTGCTTACATAGTCCTGCGCATCCATACCCATAATCTTTTAAAACTCCCTTTATTTTCAATGGCCAAACTCAAGGACACTACCATACCATAAATTTATTTTTTGCATACAAAAAAGTTTGGGCAGTTATCAGAATATTCATAGTTATCAATGTCATGAATTTATTTTGTCTGATGATGAACAAGTGTTTATTCCCATTGTTTTTTGTTTGGATCACGCCTCTATCTCGGATACAGGAGAGTATGAACATGTGGTGCTTGTTGATGGGAAAGTTTTGCCGTTGACACCTTCAGAGATTCGTCGAATATCTAATCATTCAAATCCCGTTGATACTTGGAAATCGTCTATTGACGTATTGAATCAAGAGCGTATTCACGGAGATGGCTTGGGTGCTCATTTGCTTCGTTTGCGTAATGATTTAGTTTCTGGTGGAAAGCATCAGGGTGGGGAAGAAACCAATGCTGGGGCTGCTGCAAATATAGGAATTGTCAAGTTTGCTGAGTATTGGGATCCGTTGCCATTGGAATATAAACAACAAATTTTCAAGCGTTACCCTAGGTTGGAGGAAATTCTTGGCCGAGTGATGCGGCCTGACGATGTCGATTACAAAGAGGTGCGTTTTTGTGTTGAAGTGCTTGCGCCTCAACTGGATGATATCATTCGACGCTTCGGTATCCATACGGAAACCATCAGTGAATTGGAAGAAAAAGTTCGAGAGATCAAAAAAAGAGTGGTGAAGGAAATGGGGCAAGTGCCTATGTTGATGCACCCTAGCCGAGCCAATCCACCCCATGTACTCCCTATGATTTATCGATTGAAATCAGAAAGACAAGCAGATCTCTTTCGATTAGAGGAAAGCAAGGATGCGTGGATGTATGCCTTGCTTCATGCGCCAGAGATGCTCCCTGATTTTAGAGAAATTTTAACAAAAAACATGAAACAAGAGGCAACAAATGTTCGTTCAGAATTCGGGCGCACAGCTCTGATGAAAGCGGTTGAATCCGGTAGTGTGGATGCGGTTCGACTGTTGTTAGATGGGGTAGGGGTCAATATCGACGCTCAAGATGACGCAAATGACACGGCGCTGATCTTAGCGGCTGAAGGTGGGAAATTGGATATTCTGAAGGTCTTGCTCGAAAGGGGAGCAGGATTAGAGATTCAAGGGAATCGAGGAAAAACCGCTCTTTTTTCGGCAGTTCATTCTGGACATGTTCAAGTTGTTGCAGAACTTTTGAAAGCTCAGGCCAATATGGAGGTTATGGATGAATCGGAAGGGTCGGTCTTAGATTTAGCCATGAGACGACATCACAAAGTCCTTGAACCGCTGCTGATGAGGATAGCTCATTTGAGTCAAGAGAAACAAGAAGCCCTGTTGAGCAAACGAACGTTACTAAAAAGTGTCTTGGATTGTGCTATGGTATATTGTCCAAGCTCCTTCAGTCCTTTATTAGCAAAAATCCTAGATGAGAATAATCAATCGGTTATCCACGCAAAAAGTAAGTTGAATATCAATGGGCTTATCTACAAAGGCATCTCTTTGTTAGTGCTGACCATTGCCGGTGGCAGTGCGGATGATGTTCGACGGGTATTGTCGCTCGATAAAACCGTGATGGATAAGGATCAGCAGAACAATGGTCCTTTGGTTTGGGCGGCATCATTAGGAAAGTTGGATGCTTGCAATCTCTTATTGGAACATGGGGTATCACTTGAAGACGTTGGAGCTGGGGGAAATACAGCGCTTCATTGGGTGATTAAAAACAAACAATGCGAGGGAGCACTTTGGCTCATTGAGCATGGTGCTGACTTGAATCGAGGAAATGAGAACGGTGAAAATGCCCTAGATTTGGCTCGATTGCATTTTCACCCCGATATCTTTAAATCTTTAGTGAAAAAGGCCATCTTGCTTAAGCCTCAGTTGCAACTATCTCTTCTTAGTCAAGTCAATGGTGGCAAATACACCACCATTTTCAGTTATTTACTGGATCAAAAACCAAACATTGCAAGATCATTGCTTCAAGATAACGGCCGGACGGTAAAAAAAGAGAGCACTTCTAAGTTATTCGACACCGTCGATTTTTGTCGACATTTTCAAGTCATCAAATCCAAGTGTGAGGAACTGGAACGTTTGGCCAGTAGATTCCCTAACCAAAAGCAGTATCAAAGTGCACAAATGACTGCGAGAACGCTCGTTTATGAGCTACATGAAGCGGCGGGACACTTGGTTTCAGCAAAGGGTGCTTTGACGAAAGAAAGTAGGCAAGCTTTTGAGGACAGGTGCACTAAAAGTATTCATGACGCGATGCCCGTATTAGCAAAGCATCGGGGTTGGAAACAGGTGTTGTCTATTGTCTTGATTGCACTGACGTTTCCCCTTTCACTAACCCTTTACGCTCTAGGCTACGCGCCTAATTTCTTTGCGATGAAGACAGATTTTGCTAAAAAATTGGCGGGCTTTGAAGGGGCATTGAAAAAAGGGGCTACATTGACTTCGTCCATAAGGGATCTTCATATGGGTTAGGGAATTGTAGGGCTGCGAGGCGTTCGATTTCGATGGCCTGCATTACTTTTGTATCTGCATCTTGGATATGATCATAGCCTAATAAATGGAGTACGCCATGGATCACAAGATGTGCCCAGTGGGCGTTTAGGGGTGTTGATAAAGCGATGCTTTCCTCTTGAATCACTTGCGGACATAAAATGACATCGCCGAGCAAGGGGTATTTGAGGACCACGTGGGGTGGGTAAGTCGCCGGAAATGCCAAGACATTGGTGACTTTGTTGATCTGTCGGTATTCCTGATTGAGTTTTATTATTTCTAAAGGGTCAACCAGTCTCAAAGTGAGTTCAGCGGTTGGTCGAAAAGGCGAGAGAGCTGTTTTTGCCCATAATTTTAGGGCTTCATCACTCACGGGAGAAGGTTCAACACAGGCGTGTTGAATGTCAATGCAAAAATTCATGGGGCTATTGTCGCATTTTGTGGGTGTATTGCAGCCTCATGGGTTATCTCTGGGGAAGAAACTATTTTCTTGATAGACTCAAGATCTGCACTCATCAGCACGATTTGTAAACCTTGTAATGGGATGTCTTCTGGAATAGCATTAAAAGCCGCCACAATGTCTGCTGCATTTCGAGACAGACTTTGGGCATTTTTGATGATGAAATCATACGTATCTTCATCTAAAATACGATGGGACAAGAGACAGCATACGATAGCTTTTATACCGATGAGTTCATCTTTTGAGATTGCAAACAGGGCTTTTAGCCTATTTTGGCTTGTCTTTGAATCCATCTTAGTCTCCAAAGGCTTCATTTTGTGAATTTCGTTAATCACAGGAACAATGGCTTTGGATTTACCTTCAAAATCATGAGCATGCTCAATGATGTCTGTAAAGAGACCATTCATCAAGTGACCATCGTTTAGGGCATTGACCTGACTTAATGTCTGTAAAATAGGTGCTATTTCATCTATCGATGCCTTTGTCATCGTCTGAAAAATAGACAAAGTTTGACAAGACAGGAGATCTAAATCTCTTGACAAGTTTATATTGGAATTTAACATAGCGTTTAGGCAAATTACCAAAGCGTTTGCTTTTTCTGCAAAACTTGTTGCTTCGAAGATGATGGGATCTAGGTGCGCTATGCTAGAAATGCTGAAGTGCGACAATATCTCTAAGATGCTGGTGATCTGGCTTAATTGAACAGCAGATAATTTAAGAAGGGCCTCTAGTTTATTAGCTCTATGAAGCAGTGGGCTGAGTACCATGCCTGTTTTTTGTAGGGCCTTGATACAACCTGCTAGCTCAGAACCATGAACTTTGTTATCTGCAGTGATGTGTGAAAGCAAATGGTCGAACGATTTTTCATCCAGCTTCACCTCTGCTAAGACCAAATCGTATAGAACGCCATTAAGAGCGATGCGCTTTTCTGAGGTTAGTGCTCGCAAGGAAACGCCACGGCCTTTTAGAGTTAACCCTAGTACTTTCATGTAACGCATCATTTTGGGAAGATCACTCGGGTTTTCTGTTATTTTTTTTGATTCTTGCAAGACATGATCAAATGTTTCTTCATTTAAAATCTTGCCGCTTTGCGGTGGATTGTCCGCTAGAGTTTTTAAGATATCGGCCACCACTGATCTTTGTTTGGCTGTGAGATGCACCAGCTTCAGGAGATTGTCTTTTGCCAAGAGGTAGGTAAGCGGGATCTCAGCGTTTTTCATGGCTTTGATAGATCTACCAAAGTTTGTCCCTTCCTGAGGCGTATGCAAAATTTTGGGTAGCTTCATTAAAAACTCGATGGTTTGTGGGTCTAGTGATACTTTAGGGACTACGTCTAGTTCCTCGAAGATCTTATTGAGAAAGATATTTTGAAGTTCAATTGGCATGACACTCTCCAACAGGTCCCTGGAAAAAGCGTTCCGTTTTAAACTGCTGATATTTACCTAGTATAGTTTGAAATTTTAATAAATGGTGAAAAATGTGTTGGGCATCACTTGCGATATCAAACAAACCAGTTTATAGATCTTAAGGAACTGTAAAACAATAACCCGGACATTTATGCATAACGTGATGGTCACAGGTGCTGGTAAAATAGGGAGTTTGATCGCTTGTTTGTTGGCTGACAGCCAGGATTATCAGATTCATTTGGCCGATACAACTTTTGATGGTACCGATGTGACAAGATTGTTGCAGCATATGCCTGAAATCAAAACGGTCGCCCTTGATGCCAAGGATCATGCAGCCTCACTTGCTTATATGAAAAAACATCACATCATTGCTGTGGTTTCAAGTCTGCCCTATTTTCTAAACACGTATGTCGCACAAGCTGCAAAAGCGGCCGGAGCACATTATTTTGACTTGACAGAAGATACGGCGATCACTGCTGTTGTGAAGGCCATCGCTGCGGACGCAAAATCGGCTTTTGTGCCTCAATGTGGTCTCGCGCCGGGATTCATCAGCATTGTTGCCAACAGTTTGATGCAAGAATTTGAAGAATGTCGGCATGCGAAACTCAGGGTCGGTGCATTGCCACAACACGCCAACAATGCGCTTCATTATTCCCTGACATGGTCTACGGATGGGATTATCAATGAATACGGGAACCCTTGCTATGGGATTGAGGCAGGTTCTGAAGTCTTGATCTCGCCGCTTGAAGGACTTGAATCGATTCAACTGGACGGCTGTGAATATGAAGCGTTCAACACTTCTGGCGGCTTGGGTAGCTTGGCAGAATTATATTTAGGTAAAATCACCACCCTGAACTATAAAACCATACGCTATCCTGGCCATTGTGAAAAGATGCGCTTTTTGATGAATGATCTCAAATTGAATGAAGACAGAGCCACGTTAAAACGAATTCTAGAAGCGGCCATCCCCAAAACTTATCAGGACGAGGTGTTGATTTATGTTACTGTGGAAGGCATCAAAGAGGGCGAGCTGATCGAAAAAAGTTATTTTAAAAAAATATATCCCTCTGAAACTCGCGGAATGGAATGGTCTGCAATTCAGATGAGTACGGCATCTGCTGTTTGTGCTGCGATTGATCTTCTATTAGAACAAAAAGAGGTGCCTCACGGTTTGGTGCTACAAGAGAGCTTTGATTTGACTGACCTTTTGGCCAATCGTTTCGGTAAACATTTCGCGTAAGGATCTCGCATGGAAATATTCAAACAGTTAGGCATTCAATCCTTGAATTCTGGGGCTTATGCAGGGTGCACATGGCGCAGTCCAGCAACAATACCCAGGCTAGCATCCATCAACCCTACCACGGGGAACATCATTGCTCATATTTCATCGTGTTCGCCGGAAGATTATCACATCGTGATGGAAAAGGCTCTCAAGGCTTTTGCTTCATGGAAAGTAACACCTACACCCCTTCGAGGGGAGGTGATACGCAAGATCGCTGAGGTGTTACGCCAGCATAAAAAAGCATTAGGGCAATTGATTTCACTTGAAATGGGGAAGTTGATTCAGGAGGGTGAGGGTGAGGTTCAAGAGATGATAGACATGGCTGATTTTGCGGTCGGGCAGTCGCGCATGCTGTATGGTAAAACCATGCATTCTGAACGTCCTTTTCATCGCATGTATGAACAATGGCATCCTTATGGCGTGGTTGGTGTGATTTCAGCTTTTAATTTTCCTGTAGCCGTTTGGGCGTGGAATGCCTTTATTGCGGCTATCTGTGGCAATGTCACGGTGTGGAAGCCCTCGTCGAAAACGCCTCTTTGCGCTATCGCCGTGCATCATTTATGTCAAACTGTTTTGAAAAACGAACATCTTCCGGATATTTTTTCACTGATCATTCCCGCATCACGAGAGATTACAGACAGCCTGGTCAGTGATCCAAGGATCCCCTTGGTTTCTTTCACAGGATCAACCGCGGTGGGTCGTGAGGTCGGTATCAAAGTCGCTGGCCGTCTTGGGCGTTCAATCCTAGAATTGGGCGGGAACAATGCGGTGATCTTGGATGAGTCTGCAAATTTGGATATTGCCTTGCCTGCTATTGTGTTTGGCGCCGTTGGAACTGCTGGGCAACGCTGTACATCGACGAGGCGATTGTTCGTTCATGAACGTATTTTTGATGATTTGATAAAGCGTTTGCAGTATGCTTACCAGCAATTGACGGTTGGGGATCCACTTAATCCCAAAACGCTCGTTGGCCCGTTGATAGATGAGCCTGCCGTTGGGCAATTTCAAAAGGCCATAGGACGTATCAGAGTATTGGGTGGGCGTATCATTTGTGGTGGGGAAACCATTCCTCGAGAGGGGTGTTTTGTTCAACCTACCCTGGTCAGTGGGTTAGCACCTGATTGCGAGATGGTTAAAGAGGAAACATTTGCCCCTATTTTGTATGTTTTTCCTTACCACTCTTTGGAGGAAGCCATTGCATTACAAAATAGCGTTTCTCAAGGGCTATCCTCAGCATTGTTTACACAGACAATACAAGCCTCGGAATTATATTTGAGTGTGATGGGTAGTGATTGTGGCATTGCAAACATCAATATCGGTACGAGTGGCGCTGAGATTGGTGGGGCGTTTGGGGGCGAAAAAGAAACGGGTGGCGGACGCGAGGCTGGATCGGATGCTTGGAAATCTTACATGCGTCGCCAAACAAACACCATCAATTGGGGGAAAGAGCTGCCTTTGGCTCAGGGGATTTTGTTTCATTTAAGGAAGTGACATGTTGATTCATAAAGTGGCTGTGTTGGGAGCGGGTGTGATGGGTGCGCAAATTGCAGCTCATTGTGTGAATGCGGGGATTGAAACATTGTTGTTTGATTTGCCCGCCAGTGTTGGGGATAAAAATACCATCGTTGATAAAGCCATTGCGCATTTGAGTCAATTAAAACCAACACCTTTGGCAACACCAAAAATAACCGCTTTGATCAAAGCGTGTAATTATGAACAACATTTAACAGAACTCAGCTCATGCGACCTCATCATTGAAGCCATTGGTGAACGGATGGAGTGGAAAGAATCACTTTACCTTCGAATCGCACCCCATCTGGATAAAAAGACCATCCTAGTGAGCAATACCTCAGGGCTAAGCATTAATGTGCTTTCAAAAATTTTACCAGAAGTATTACGGGCCAACTTTTGTGGGGTTCACTTTTTTAACCCACCCAGATATATGCATTTGGCAGAATTGATTCCCTCTGAAACCACCTCTGTGGCATTGTTGGACCATTTGGAAACTTGGTTGACCAGTCGGCTGGGCAAAGGGGTGATTCGTGCGAAAGACACCCCTAATTTTATTGCGAATCGCATCGGTGTTTTTTCAATGCTTGCAACGATGCATCATGCTGAAGCGATGGGGTTAGGGCTTGATGAAGTGGATGCGTTGACGGGTGCTCTTTTAGGTCGACCCAAATCAGCTACGTTTCGTACCATGGATGTTGTGGGCTTGGATACAATGCAGCATGTGGTGGCAACCATGCAAGAACAGTTGAAACAGGATCCATGGTGTCAAGCCTTCCGATGTCCCGATTGGCTCACAACCCTAATCCAAGAGGGGCATTTGGGGCAAAAAACGGGGAGTGGGGTTTATCGGAAGCAGGGTCAGACCATAGAAGTGTATGATGTACTGCAACGAGCTTACCGAACGGTGAATGGGGAAGTTTCTGATGAAGTCAAAGCGATCATGGCGACGCCAGATACCTCTGAGCGCATGAGGCAGCTTTTGGCTTCAACGCATTCACAAGCGCAATTTTTAGTCGCCATTATTCGAGATCTGTTTCATTATTCTGTATACCATCTGGCAGACATTGCAGACACTGTTCGTGATGTGGACTTAGCGCTTCGTTGGGGCTTTGGTTGGCAGCAAGGACCTTTTCAAACTTGGCAAGCCTCAGGGTTTCTTGAAATGAAAGCCATGGTGGAAGAAGCCATTCTTTCCGAGTCTGCCATGTGCTCCGCGCCGATTCCGGAGTGGGTATCAAAGATTCAAGTTTTTTATGATGAGAAAGGTGGGGCCTATTCACCGCGTAAAGATAGGTATCTTGGACCCAGTGTGTTACCTGTTTATCAGCGGCAATTATCCAAAAATAAGATCCAATCTAAGGTTCTTTTCGAGAATGATGGGATTTGTTTGTCATCCCTTGAAGAGGATATAGCGGTGCTCAGCTTTAAAACAAAATCGAATACGATTGGGCAGTCGGTTCTAGATGGATTTCATCAGGCGTTAAATAAAGCAGAGCAGACGTGCCAAGGGTTGATAGTTTACCAACATGATGCACATAATTTCAGTAGTGGCGCTGATTTGAAAGGTGTATCTGTCTTGGTTCAGTCTAAGAAAATGACGGAACTTGAGCGGATGGTGAGTGATTTTCAAATCCTTGCGATGCGTATAAAATACGCTCCTTTGCCCATCATCTCTGCTTTAAGGGGACGAGCTTTGGGAGGTGGGTGCGAATTGATGATGCATAGCGATGCCATAGTTGCCGCATTTGAGTCTTATCCAGGATTGGTAGAAGCGGGTGTTGGACTTATTCCTGCGGGTGGTGGATGTAAAGAAATGGCCAAAAGAGCGGCTATGACATCTCAAGGGACGGATTTGATGGGATGTCTTCGCCCTTATTTTGAGCAAATCGCCAAAGGGTTGGTTGCCGAAAGTGCGCCGGATGCTTTGAACAAAGGGTATCTACAGGCCAAGGATTGTTGGGTGATGAATGCGAATGAAGTATTGTTTGTTGCCTGTGCGAAAATCAAAGCGATGCAAGCTGCTAATTACCAACCGCCTTTGCAGTCACTTTTCCCTGTGGCCGGCCGTGAGGGGTGTGCGAGATTACGAGTGGGCTTGGTGAATTGGTTGGAGGGTGGTTTCATGACAGAGCATGATTATTTTCTAACGTTGCAGCTTGCCAATGTCTTGTGTGGCGGTGATGTGAATGAAGGAACGCTTGTCAATGAGGAATGGATCTTACGTTTGGAGCGAGAGGCCTTTATGACCTTAGCGGAAACACCTCAAACGATGGCGAGAATTGAGTATTTGCTGATGACTGGCAAGCCACTACGTAATTAGGAGACTATTGAATGACCAGTGTATATGTCGTGGATGTGTTGCGAACACCTGTGGGGAAAGCACCAAGGGGGGTGTTTAAAGACACGCTTCCCGATGATCTGTTGGCCCATACCATCAGAAGTTTGTTAATTCGTCATCCATCGCTTGATTTGGAGGCGATAGGTGATGTGGTGATAGGCTGCGCCATGCCTGAAGCAGAGCAGGGCATGAATGTGGCTCGAATTGCCTCCTTGTTGGCGAATTTGCCTCAATCGGTTCCTGCCATGACCATCAATCGATTTTGTTCATCTGGGGTTCAAAGCATAGCCACAGCAGCGAATGCCATTGCCGCCGGCCATATGTCCTTAGCGCTTGCCGGTGGGGTTGAGAGTATGTCTAAAGTGCCTTTGGGTGGTCATAAATACACAGCCAACCCTGCAATTTTCACGAACGAGCATATAGGCATCGCTTATGGGATGGGGATCACTGCTGAAAAGGTAGCCTCTTCTTGGGGTATCACCCGAGAAGCGCAGGATGATTTTGCCACGGAAAGTCATCGTCGAGCGATTGCGGCTCAAGAGCGTGGAGACTTTCACGCTGAAATCAGTCCTATGGAAATCATGGTAAGACAGGTGGATTTGGCGCGCTCGGCAGTGGTGTCAACGCCATTGAAGGTTTCACAAGATGAGGGTCCAAGGGCTGATACCTCTTATGAAAAGATTTCTCGTTTGAAACCCGTTTTTGCCGCTAAGGGTACGGTGACTGCTGGGAATAGTTCACAAATGAGCGATGGTGCTGGCATCGCCTTATTGGCCAGTGAAGCCGCATTAAAGCAGTATCATTTAGAACCCATGGGTCGATTGTGTGCCTATGCCGTGGCAGGCGTTGCTCCTGAGATGATGGGGATTGGTCCTGTCCATGCGATACCTTTGGCCTTGAAAAGTGCTGGATTGAGTTTATCTCAAATCGATTGGATTGAGTTGAATGAAGCCTTCGCTGCACAAGCACTGGCTGTCATCAAAGAGCTTTCTCTTTCAAAGGAGATAGTCAATCCTTTAGGCGGCGCGATTGCTTTAGGCCATCCCTTAGGAGCCACAGGTGCGATAAGAACCGCTACTTTGCTACATGGCTTAAAGCGCACCAAAGGACGTTACGGGATGGTCACCATGTGTATTGGAACGGGGATGGGGGCTGCGGCTATTTTTGAGGCTTTGTAACGGGTTTTGGACTCTGGACAAAAAGACATGAAGAGGGCCTCATGTCTTTCTGTCCAAGAAATTTGAGATTTATCCATTTCGGTTTGATCATTTTATCAAGAAAAAGCATCATCAAAGATTCAAGCCCTCAAAAGCATAAGGATTGAGAAATTGTCGATGCCAAAACAAATTTCGTTCTATTGGACTTAAATCAACCGCGTTGCAAATATCAGTCCATTGATCAGTCATTGTGTTGACCTGATGTGTGATGATATCAGTGGCTTCTTGTTCTGATATTAGGAAATGATGAGCGGCCGCAAGACAAGAGGACAGTTGACTGGATCGGTCCTGGTCGGAGATGAACATGGCTTGAGATGCTATTTCTCCCGTTCGGTTCTGAGGACATAAATCGTAGGCAGGTGTCAGAGATAATGTTTTACCATTCCAAAATGCTGCATGATTTCTTGCATGGTCATCTGTGTTTCCTATCAATATATTAAATACCAATCGAGAAAATAGTTCTTTAAGCGTTTCGGAGGGATGTTCAAATTGATACCGAATAATTTCCGCAAGTTTTTCATAACTTGCATATCTTGCCATCATTTCATCCAGCTCAAGAAGTGTTAACGCTGATACCATGCTTTTTCTGAGCCAACCCTTCGGAGTTCGTACACGATCAAAGCGTTCAATGAGTAAAATATCTTTTTGAGCGGCATGTACCATCTCTACCGTGGCGACATTCAGTCCAACGAGTTTGGCGAGACGCATCGCTATCCATTCAAGCTTCACGAGATTATAAACATCGGTTGAAGCAGAAAATTTTGCGATGTATTTTTTATCTCCATACTCAATCATGGCCTTCGGTCGCGCACCTCCAATAGAGCTACCATGGTAAAGCGCTGAATCCAGTTCTGGGGTGAGTGGTATGCCAAGTTCTACTCTATTCGCAGCGTCTAGTAATTCACTTAAGTCCAGGTTGACCGTTCCCCGTGGTTCATAGATCGTTCCAGATGGCTGGAAATCAAGCGCCCCGATCCTGTCAGAGCCAGATTGCAGTAAATAAGTTAATTCATTTAACGTAGTGGTGTCGAGTTTGAGACTACGGTGTCCAAACATTTTGTTGAGAATGACGCGTCTTCCCCAAGCATCAGGCGATGCATCTCGAATACAACTGGCCATGCCTAGGCCACCTATTGGGTAAATAAAACCAGGTTTGAGGGGTAATTCATGAGGGAAAATAGCCATTGCATTTTCGCGTTGAAGATAGCTTTTTCCGTAATGATAAACAATCATCTCATTCTTCAATGACAATTTACCCGCAACGACCGGTTCAAGTTGGTCTGGTAACCATATCCACACAAAAGCTTCATGGTCATCTGTTTTAGAAATTGTCATCAAGATCCTCGTGGGTATGTCGCACCCGTTGTGGTAGGAGGGTGATTTTGTTCGTAGTGATGTCTAATAGGTGTGAAATCGAAGTCTTATTCGTTTCAAACAATCTCACGCCCACAATCATAGCCACTTCAAAGACAAGACCTAGTTCACAAGACAAATGCCCCTGTTCAATTTTTTGTATCGTGCCCCTCGAAATACCCGCTCGCGAGGCCAAGTCTTTGGCCGTCATTTTTTTTTCAAATCGACCCGCTTTGATCAACTGACCAAGCAGTAAAGCAGCGTCTTTAGTATAGTGAGAAAACACTCGTTTGTTGACCATTCTATATCACCATCTTGCCATGTATGAATAATTGAATTGTGGGTCAAAATGTTCAGTTTAGCAAGCACTAAGCGTCTTAGTGTTCAGTTTGTTGTCCAAACCATTTGTATTCTTATCCTTCTTGACTTCGAGTGCGCCAATAATAAATGGTATAACCTAAGTCGAAATAGTCGTTGATGGCTCGAAGATGCTGTAAAAAAAGGGTTTCAAGGGCTGGGCCTTGGCGATCTGCCGCTTGACCCAGTCATGATGTTGTGATACCTACTACTATTGAAAAATGGAAAACTGCATGGCCGCAAGCCTTGCAGACCATAAACTTCCCGAGCCAGAGTAATTCTTACGACCCAAAACTGGATTTCGTATGGATTGCTCGGCGGAGTTCTTATCCATACAACCTGTGGGTGTTCATAAAAAACCATAAGACCTTTCCAATTGTGAATTGTGTAATGGGTGCAATAATGTCATCATGCGCTACAGGTGCCTCAGGGAGAGTAAATCGATGATATGCGTTATGAGATGGATAGGTCTTTTGTTATGTCTTACGTTTCAAACCGTCGATGCCAAATCCTTGTTTCCTGGTGCTGATGCGCTTCAGCTTGAATGGCTAGATTTAAGTGTTCCCCCAGGTGAAGATTTTTATGCTTATGCGAATGGGCTGTGGCTTAAACATCATCCCATCCCACCTCAATATGCGAGTTGGGGAACCTTTTCTATGTTACAAGTAAAAGTGGAGCATATCGTTCATCAGATGTTGATAGACGCTGCGCACCAAAAAAAAATAACCCCTGGAAGTATTGAACAAAAAGTCGGTGATTTTTATTTCAGTGGCATGGATGAGGCTGCGATCAATCGTTTGGGCGTAGCGCCGCTTCAGCCTGACTTTAAACGGATTGATGCCATACAAAATAGCAAAGATTTGCAAGAAACGATCGTTTATTTGCAAGAGATGGGGGTTGATGCCTGTTTTGATTTTGGCAGTATGCAGGATTTTAAGAACAGCCAAGATATGATTGCCGCCGCCACGCAGGGGGGCTTGACTTTGCCGAACAGGGACTACTATTTGAAACAAGATCCCAAATTTCAACGGATTCGAACTGCCTATCTGAATTACATATCCCAGCTCTTTCAGTTGCTCGGTCAAACGCCTACTGATGCCAATCAACAGGCGGCCGTTGTGATGCGCATTGAAACCCAAATGGCTGAAGCGTCGTTGTCGCAAATAGAGCAGCGTGATCCCCATGCCATTTATCATATGATGACGCTCAAAGAATTGACCTTACTAACCCCGAATTTCTCGTGGCCTGAGTATTTGAAGCATCTGGGCCATTCAAATATTCAAAGGTTTAATATGGGCATGCCGCGCTTTTTTAAAACATGGAACACCTTACTACAAACAGAGTCTCTCGAGAGCTGGAAAACTTATCTTCGTTGGCATTTGCTAGATAACTATGCCCCCTTTTTATCTGAACCTTTTGTCAATCAACACTTTAAAATGAACGCGGCGCTCACGGGGGCTAAAAAAATACTGCCTCGTTGGCAGCGAGTGGTGAATACAGAAAATCAAGCGCTCGGTTTTGCAATTGGAAAAATGTATGTGGAAAAATATGTTCCTCCAATGGCCAAACAACAGGTGATGGATATCCTTAATAATATTCGAAAAGCCCTTCGCCAAGATCTAGAAACCTTAAGTTGGATGTCTAAAACTACCCGTCTTGCAGCATTGAAAAAACTGGATATGATGGGTGAACGCGTCGGATATCCTGATAAATGGCGAGATTACTCAACATTGATGATTGACCGAGGGCCTTACGTCTTGAATGTGAAGCGGGCCAATCAATTCCTGGTCAAAAGAGATCTCGATAAGGTCGGGAAACCTGTTGATAAATCAGAATGGGCCATGTCTCCGCAAACGGTGAATGCTTACTACGATCCTTCTATGAATAATATCAATATTCCTGCAGGGATCATGCAACCCCCGTTTTTTTTTTTTTTTTCGCCAGCCGCCCTGAATTATGGTTCCATCGGATTCGTCATCGGACATGAAATCACTCATGGCTTTGATGATGAAGGAGCACAGTTTGATGGACATGGTAATTTGAAAAATTGGTGGACGGCGGCTGATTTAAAGAAGTTTAAATTTGCAACACATTGTATATCAACACAATTTTCAAGCTATAAAGTCGATAGGACCTTGTCTATTCAGGGACCCTTAGTGGTAGGTGAAGCAACCGCCGATTTGGGTGGTTTGACATTGGCCTACCATGCTTTCCGTGATTCATCGCTATTCAAATCGGCCAAAACCATTCAAGGGTTTACCCCTGATCAACAATTTTTTATTGGAGTGGCTCATGTTTGGGCTACGAACATTCGTCCTGAGCAAAAGCGCACAATGGTGACCATTGATCCCCATCCGCCTGGCCAATTTCGAGTGAATGGAACTTTGGCAAACATGCCACAATTTCAAGCGGCCTTTGATTTACCCGCCGTGAGTCCAATGGTGAATCAGCATCGATGTGTGATTTGGTAGGTGCCCTATGAAACATAAAATGGTCTATTTCTTCGTGATGTTGGTGGTTTTCTGCCTGACCTTTTCTTTATGGAAGGCTAAAGCCCCCAAGCGACCTAAGCTTAATTTGCATGTTGGCTCTTTTTCAGAGTTACCCGGTTGGAAACAGGTGGATGCTAGAACGTCATTGCTTGCCTTTCAGATCTCCTGCACTGCGTTTTTAAAACAAAATCCTGAAAAATTAGTCGGAAGTGATGTGGTCAACTTGAAAGCGCTGGACTGGCAGCCTGCATGTGTTGACGCACAGTCCCTGAAAAATCCTTCTCGATCCGCTGCGAAAGCTTTTTTTGAAAAATGGTTCTTGCCCGTTGAATTCGTTCAGGGCAAAAGGTTGCAAGGCTTGTTCACTGGGTATTACATGCCTCGGTTGAAGGGAAGTTTGAAGAAATCTAAAAAGTATCATGTGCCTCTTTATGGGCTACCTACCAACTTGGTGACCGTTGATTTATCTCTTTTCGACCCAAATCTAAAGCATCGTCCTCTGGTTGGTCGAGTGGAAGATGGCAAATTATTGCCTTACTATACCCGGGCTGAAATCAATCTAGGACTGATAAAAGATGCAGCACCCGTTGTGGCATGGGTTGACAACACCATTGATCGTTCCTTTCTGGAAATCCAAGGCTCTGGAATTATTGATTTAAAAGGGGGGGGCGAGTTGGTTGTGGGTTATATTGCAGCTAATGGTCAACCCTATACTGCGATTGCTAAGGTATTGATTAATAAGGGTGTGATGACCTTAGAGAATGCTTCGATGCAACATATCAGGCGCTATTTAGAGGCAAATCCTAGCCAAATAGATCAGGTGCTCAATGAGAATAAATCTTTTGTGTTTTTCAATGCTTTAAAACAAAATGCAGCGCTCGGCTCGCAAGGGGTTGTCTTAACCCCAGGATATTCCTTAGCCGTTGATAAACAATGGGTGCCGCTTGGTACACCGATTTGGCTAAGCACCACACATCCCGACGAAATAACGGACGAGAATAAAGTGCTACAACGTTTGATGATTGCCCAGGATACAGGCGGTGCCATCAAAGGGAAAGTCCGCGGAGATGTGTATTGGGGTGCTGGTGATACAGCGACTGCCATTGCCGGAAAGATGAAAAATATGGGTCACTATTGGATGTTGTTACCTGTTCGGACCTTGAATAAGAGTTACGTGCCCGAGCCCAATCCTAACCCGCCATCGGTTGAGCCAAATATTTAGCTTCCTCTACAAACCGAGCCCCACAGCTCTGGGCGAAAAAGAGGGGCGTTTTTTTTGTGCGGTATGCATAAATAGAGAGGCATATTACGCCAGGAATGATCCCTGTAGCAATGATAGCGATAACGGCAAGACAGGCTTTGAAATAGGCCATCCATGGTGGATCTCGGTGAAGTTGTAGTCTCGATTCATTTTCGTGTAATGTTTTGATGAATTCATCCACTCGCGCAGCGGGTAATCCTTTGCCAAACATTAATTTTCGATGAGCCGAAAGAACCGCATCAAACTTGGCTTTGATGAATCCATAGGCTTTGCACATGTCTGGATCTTCAAAAATAACCCTTTTCATCGGAATATCAATCCGTGACGATTTTAATGTTGGCGTTAAGTAGTTGGCTTCACGACGTAAATGTTGCAGATAACTGATGGTCATCGGGTTAAGCTTGTTTTGAATCAATGCAAGATGAGACGTTTCTTTAGGGGTGTTGACTTGCAATAGTTTTTTAAGATTTGTAAACGGGGGACGAACTGTGGGAGGCGGAGCACCTAAAGCTATTGCCTCTGCTTTTATCAATTGAAAGAAACGCTCTTCTACACCTATTGGGGCTTTACTGAGCTCGACTTGATTGGTCATGAGAAGCAAACCTGCTTGTCGAATGATCTCAGTGTCTTGTGTTGCAATTTCAGTTGTTTTACTTTCCAGAATGTCTACAGTAAGGAATAGGTGTAAATTTAAGCATTTCTTTTGCAACGTTTTCGATGATGTATACAATTCCTGAAACTGAATCAGTTTTGGCAAGAGGGTTTCTGGATCGACTTCACAAGGATCTTCTTGAAGGCCTCGAGAATATTGAATAATAGCGTCTATCTGGATATCCATGACGTGTTTTACACCCAGTTGTAACACAGGAAGGCATTCGTTAAAAAATTCATGATTTTTAGATAAAGTCTTGTCTTGGATCCCTTGATTTAAGAGATCAAACGGGTGATGAAGTACTGAGAGCAATCCAGCATAGTCCAGATCTGAAAGTTCAGTGGTCAAATAGCGTTGACAAATAGCCTCAATCACAAGTGACAAGTTATGCATAAAAATGCTTCGTCCTTCAGTGCTTGAAATGATTTTTGACAAAGGACTAACCTCTTTGGTGGTTAAATCCTCCAACATCCTCGTCATTTCTTGAAGCATTTCTTCAGGAGTTTTCGCCGAGGTATTGAAAGAAGGAAGATGCTTTAAAAGAAGTATTTTTGTATGTTCGTTATTTACAAAAGGACTGGGATGGATAAGGCTACTCATGGAAATATAGCCCTCTGCTTGCCTGACCAAACGATGCCCATCTTCGGCAGGTGCGCGCGCATATGAGCGAGCGATGGGTGCATAAGATGACTGTGTGAATTGGAGGAAGGCCGGGTTATTTTTTTGTACGTTGGCATAATATGCCAGTAAAAAATCACCTCGTTGTTTCTGATTACTACAAAGATATTGATTGGTGACCTTATCTAATTCAGGATGATCCAGAGCTATCGGTTTGGATTTTTTCTTGAAGATTGAGGTCGTTTGGTTGATGAAGCTGAGCATTTTAAATAAGACCAAGCTCTGGACACTGAAGGTATCATAGTGCATAAACGCCGAAGGTAGATTCTCCAAGGATTGCGTATAGGGATTTCCACTTGGGGTCCCGTGATGCCCAGGAATGATCAGAGGGCTCAATCCCTCAGGGAGTATTGGGTAAAAGCCTGTGGATCGCTCATCTCGACATAACAGCAATTCATGTTGTTGTCCAGGAGGCTTCTGATGGATCCTCGGATCTCGCCAGCTTAAGCGGGAACCAATGAGGCTCACATCGGTTTCTCCGGGGACAGGATCTATTAAAAATGAGTTTAATTTAAGAGCATCAAAACGCTTTTTCAGCAGGGCCCTGTCTTCCCTTGACTCCTCAGAACCTTTTGCAAAAAAACGACTCAAGGCAGCACGAGTATAATCACAGGGCGTGTCTAGGAGGATTTTGTTGAACGGAGCGTCTGGGGTATTTGTTAAAGCAAGCTTGATCCGCTCGATCTCATGCATCAGAAGCAGCGCTTCAACGGCCCCTCGACTGTGCCCCATGATTTGAAGGGTGGTTTTTCCATGAGCTACTGCCAACAGAGCCAAATACAGTCCTTGCGCAATACGATCTCCAACTTCAGAACCAATCGTTGATGGTCCATTTAATAGATCAACAGAGGGTGAGCAAAAAGCATGAGCATCATGTTTCTCAAGTTTCAGGGCTTTGAGCGGCGATTCTTTTAAATGGTCGACCATGACCTGTGCCAGATAGGATAAAGTTTCTCCCCGTTGATAATCAAGATCCACACCGGTGGGTCTAGGGGTAAAAACAGTGGCACTGCCTAATAAAAATAAAAATTGATGCGGTGAAGGAGCTGATGCCTCATGAAGACTTTTAAATAGATGCGAGAGTGCGATGGGTTTTAACATCTGATCCTCATTGGTAACTACAGAACACACTGAAACAAAAAAGAACAATTATAGTGGGATTGATCACATTTTGTCAATGGGCTGGGCAAAAAATTTAATGTGGAAGGGCGGTTAGACAATGCGGTTGAAGCGGCAACAAAGCAGGGCGGAAAGGTACTTAGGATCGCGCCCGAAATAACTTCCTATTCTTCCACCAAAGCCTGAGCTGCCATCACTTGGCGGCGTCGATATTCTCTATCCATAGATTTTCCTGGGTATTAACTTGACACTGATTCTTTATTGAACTATTAATTGATTATGCACTCATTCTTGAAGAGGTTTGTATGCCTATTGCTTGTGTCAAAAAGGCGGAAGAATTGGTATCTATAACCCTACCTGATGATGGGGACGACACCATCCCTTTTGGGGAACTTGTTAAGAAGGTTTTAACCCTCGAGCCTTATTTAGGAGCGCTGATATGCGAAATTACACATCCAGATAACGCCCGTGAGGTGCCTGATTCTCTTAAAAAACATTTTGAAAAGGGAGGGTTCTATTTTGAGATAAATGAACTGATGCTTAAAGCTGAGGGTGTCATTAATCGCATCATGTATGATCGGAAGCGCTTCTGGGATGAAAGTAGGCCTTCGCCATCAGAATCGAGAGAGGACTCTTTTAAAAGACATATTGAAGCGGTTTTAAAAAGAGAAGATCCTAGGATCAACTTGCAGTTTTTAACAAAGGTTGCTCCTTTTCTTCGCCCAGCTCTAGAACCATTTTTTTCAGGCGATACATTTCAAGATCCTCAGAAAAAGATGTGGAATGCTGTCAAAAAGAAAGAAGACTTACCTGAAGAGGGTGCTGGTAGCCCAGATTCCCTGGGACTGCTTGCTCTTTTTCCACCAGAAGGAGAACCCATCAGAATAGAGCAAGGGCGCGTTGGAAACTGTGCTTTATTGGCTTCTCTAGACGCCATGCTACATAGTGACGACGGGCGAAAGTTGATAGCATCCATGTTTCATTATACCGACACAGGATCTCTTGAAGTTCGAATTAAGACGAATAGATACACGCATCATCTCTTAGAAAAAATGGATATGGGTCAGCTTGAAGGAAAGTATGAATTTAGACAAGAATCAGGATATGACGTTTTTACAATTTCTCCTGAGAGATTGCGTGATATCAATCGAACAAGCTCCCATGGAGTCACATCCAATGCGTTGATTGTTAAAGTTCTTGAACGAGTTTCTTCGTACTATTACAGTACCCCACTAGGTGTGGATAGTGTGATGGCGCATAATGAACGTGGCAAGTTTACTACGTCAGATATTGATTTCATGTCTCAGTTGTTCGGAGGTATTAACATTCACCACATCCCCATTCAACCTGGCGAGGGTTTTGAAGAGGCTGCAGAGAACTTAATGGAAAGATCCAAAATAAATCCTATTTATGTCACTATGGACTTCAGTCACATGGTCAAAGGAGATAGCACAAAGCATTCCAGACACGCTCTGCGCATTGAAAGTGTTGAAAAGGATTCTACAGGACAATGGATCATTACTTTAATTAATCCGTGGGATACGTCTAAACCAGTAAGTTATTCATTAACAGAACTTTTATCAAAGTATCGTGCTGAATTCTCGGTGTTTCATGTCGATAAAATCTCCAAGCCTACAAACAAGCAGAGCGAAGAGATCCTGTCATACCTTCACCAAAAACCCGCCCCTCCGCCGCTCCCTGTCCCGGTGCATCATGTCGGAGGAGGAGGTGGCGGCGGTGGTAGATCACACTCGGATGAGGTTCTAGTGGCAGTCAAGGCGGTTTATGAACTCCAGCAAAGTTAGCAGAGCTGCTACAGCGCGAATTTGACAATAGAAGGATCACTATAAAACAGATCTCAGAATCGACCGTCGCTGCAAAATACTTTTCTTCAGGACCATTACAAAGCGCTATGTTATGTCTTTTAGCACAAGAGATCATAGACCAGCAGGATGAATTATGGCATGAAGCAGGAGAAGATCCGAGGCTCTTTTCGGAAATGATTAATAATAAGTTACAGCCATTCAATTTATCGCTGGTAGATCTTTACGAATTTGTTCCTGTGATGCTACCCAGATTTAAAGAACCCCTCACAAGCGACCGCTTTCGTAGCGCCTATGTACCTGCGGATAAAAAACATGATCCACCAGTCCCTGTTAGGCATGGTGGCGGCGGTGGTCATGAGTTACTAGTTGATGTTGCACCGGTTGTTTTGAGCCTTTGACTCCAGCAAAGTTAGCAGAGCTGCTACAGCGCGAATTTGACAATAGAAGGATCACTATAAAACAGATCTCAGAATCGACCGTCGCTGCAAAATACTTTTCTTCAGGACCATTACAAAGCGCTATGTTATGTCTTTTAGCAAAAGACATCTTAGGAGAAAAAAACTCTGAGGACAAATGGCCAAAAAAGGAAGAGTTATGGGAACAAGAAGTAAGGCGTCCTGGGATATTGGCCAAAATTTTTGCTAATAAATTAGGTCCTTTTAATTTATCATGGGCAAATCTTCGCACTGATCTTCCTGGGATATTACCAGACATTTCAAATCATTTTACAAGTGGTCGGTTTCAAGCGGCTTATGAGCGGCATCTGGATTCCCCCGTAGCAAAAGTTATAGCAGATATGAGGCAAAAGCTGGAATTGGGTCGGCTGCTGGAAGGGGATCGTCTGGGGGCGAAAAATATCGAGAAAAAGCCTCCTGGGACGTAAATCTCGTATCCTTATCAATGTTCATGGTGATTGGAGTTTGGACTAACACTTTGCTGAAGAATCCATTGTATTTGTGAAGCGATATCGATAGGTATTTCTGAAAGCTCTTCAATCGTTCGATCCTCGTAGATATTGTGCTCTGGATCTTGTGACTGATGATGATGCATGATGATATCTCTTTGTTGGTGTAACCAGATGATCTGAGGAGAAAACAGATGGATCATGGCATCAACCCAATGATCGAGGATAGCCCAATAAGGGGGCTCTGACATCGTCATTTGGTATTTCTTGACAAAGCGCTCAATATGTTCCGAATCATACCAAATTTCAGCTGTGATCCAGCGATTGACTGTGAACAATCGAATGGGTTGCCCATATCGATTCATTGAAATCGCAACCAAATGAGTCATGGGATTGTCTAAATGTTTTTTCCAATCGGAGAGGGGCTTGGGTTTGGTGCGTTTCGAAATATGTTTGTATCTCAGAAAACAGTGAAAATGGCCATGTTCCTGTGTGTCTTTGTTTTCACGATGACAATGATAAAAATATTGTGCGCCTGTTGTTCGGTCGATTCGATCGCCCTTAGGATAATGCTTTAAGCTTAAGTAGCGACGCTGCTTTTGTAAGGAGTAATGGAGTATGTTTTTACCGGTGTTGGTGATCATTTGTTGCTGCAGGGTCAATACTTTTTCAGCACAAGTCAACATCTTTGCTTTATGCCAGCGGGAGAGGGTGGGTAGAACAAAAGGCTTTTCGGATAAAATCATCGGGAATAAAGGTATGAGAGATAAAGCTACGGATTCGCTAGCAGGAACTTAGCCTACCAGCGAAGAGTAACGGTGATATGGCTTAGCTGCCAGTATCTCCGCTGCATGTGCCGCCTTCAGCGCCTTTGCAAGAAGCACCTTTAGAGGGAGCAGCACTACTACCCTCGGCACTACCAGCACTACTACCTTCGGCACTACCAGCACAACTACTGCCCGCGCAAGGGGATTGTTGAGTGGCAGCGGGTGCTGCTTCAGCATAAGCAACGGGAACAAGTGTTGCTGCTGATAAAGTGGACAATAATGCAGCGACTGCTAATGATGTTTTTTTCATATTTCCTTCCTTGAACATTAAGTGAGAGACGAAATAAAGTTACTACGAAGAACATCTTAGCAAAAGGAATCAGCCTGTCATAGAGTATGAACTTAAAATATCTAAAAAAAGCTTTAAAATGATGTATACTGTCTCTTCAATCCATATCCGCTTGCGACCATACATTAGAATGAATCGATGATTGACCTCCATTGTCACAGTTACTATTCCGATGGCGCTCTAAGTCCTGAAGACTTGTTGGCAAAAGCCATTCAAGCAGACATTCATGTGTTAGCGTTAACGGATCACGATACCACCGAGGGTTTGCAAGCGCTACACTTAGCCGCCCGCGGTAAGAGCATACAAATTATTGATGGCATAGAATTGAGTGTGCGTTGGAAAAAATTTGATATTCATATTCTTGGTCTCAACATTCAGCCAGATGATATCGGCTTATGTGATCTTATCGTTCGTCAAAATGAACATCGAATCTCAAGAGCTCAATTGATTGGCGATCGTTTAAAGGTCTGTGGGGTTGAAAATGCTTATGGCAAGGCATGTGAAAGAGCAGGACATCAGCGAGTGGGGCGTGCTCATTATGCGGCTCTTCTCCTGGAAGAAGGTTTAGTGCATGATATGCAGTCAGCGTTTAAGCGGTTTCTAGGACGGGGACAGGTTGCTTATGTAGCTAGCACATGGGTTGATATGGTTGAAGCAGTTACCACGATTGTTCAAGCCAAGGGGCAGGCTGTGATTGCGCACCCTCTCAAATATGGGTTGACTAGGACAAAACTGCTTGAATTGATAAAGACCTTTATTGGGGCTGGTGGCGTTGGAATGGAAGTGGTCTCAGGAAACATGTCGATGATTCAAATCAAAGAATTGGCAGGCCTTTGTTGTCGTTATCAGTTATTGGCTTCAACAGGTTCTGATTATCATGGCGATGCGCTGTCACATACAAAACTTGGTCGACAAGGGCCATTGCCCATAAATTGTACCCCTATTTGGCAACCATGGAACATGTAACTTATGAGTAAAATATTCGCCATTCATCCCGATAATCCTCAAGCACGCTTGTTGCGATTGGCCGCATCGCTCGTTATGGAAGGGGGTTTGATTGTTTATCCTACAGACTCAGGATACGCCCTCGGTTGTGCGCTTGGGAATAAAACAGCACTCGATCGCATAAGGCACCTGCGACAATTGGATAAAAATCATAACATGACCCTCGTTTGTAGTGATTTATCCCAAATCGCAACCTATGCTCGAGTGAGTAATGCCGTTTTTCGATTATTGAAAGCGTTTACGCCAGGGGCCTATACTTTCATCTTAAATGCCACCAACCTAGTTCCGCGATTGATGCTGCATCCCAAGCGTAAAACTTTAGGGTTACGCGTTCCAGACCATCTGATCAGTTTGTCATTACTAGAATGTTTAGAAGCGCCACTCATGAGTTCTACCTTGATCTTACCAGGAGCGACTGCCCCATTGAGTGAGCCTGAAGCCATCAAAGATCTGTTGGGAGATCAAGTGGATTTGGTCATTGATGGGGGTAATTGTGGTCATGAACCCACAACGGTAGTTGATTTAACGGGGGATTATCCCGTGCTTCTTCGGGAAGGGAAAGGCGATCCGACGCCTTTTCGGTAAGGATCGGGATTCTAAATTAAAGAGGGTTTTCATGTCAGTGTTTAGTAACAACAAACGGGTCGTTTCTGGTATGCGTGTCAGTGGACGCTTGCACCTTGGGCATTATCACGGCGTGATCAAAAATTGGTTAAAGCTTCAACATCAATTCGATTGCTATTTTTTTGCAGCAGATTGGCATGGTTTAACCACCCGCTATGATGAGCCAGGTATTCTTGAAGCCTTGGTTTGGGAAATGGTAGTGGATTGGTTGGCTTGTGGGTTGAATCCGAACTTGTCTCGAATCTTCATTCAATCCTGGGTTCCTGAGCATGCTGAGTTACACTTGCTTTTGTCCATGATAACGCCTCTTGGTTGGTTAGAGCGCGTGCCTACCTATAAAGATCAACAAGAAAAGCTGCATGAAAAAGATTTATCGACCTATGGTTTCCTGGGTTATCCCTTGCTCCAAAGTGCTGATGTGCTTCTGTATCAAGCAGATTTTGTCCCAGTCGGTGAGGATCAGGTGGCACACATTGAACTCACTCGTGAAGTTGCCAGGCGCTTTAATCATCTCTATGGAAGAGAGCCCAATTTTGAAGCGCAAGCGCAAGAAGCGATCAAAAAAATGGGTAAAAAAAATGGCAAGCTCTATTCTGAATTGAGAATAGCATTTCAACAAGATGGAAGTCATGAGTCACTGAGCACGGCGAGAGCCTTGCTATCCAATCAAATGAACTTATCTATGGGAGATAAAGAGCGTTTGTTGGGATATTTGGATGGCTGTGGGAAAATTATTTTAACAGAACCTCAAGTTTTGTTAACTGAGCATTCGAAAATGCCAGGTCTTGATGGGTTGAAAATGTCTAAATCTTATCACAACACCATCAGTTTGAGAGATGAGCCAGAACAAATTGAAAAGAAAATTTTAACGATGCCGACAGATCCTGCTCGGGTCAAACGAACAGATCCAGGGGATCCCGGTAAATGTCCA
>JAPLRK010000025.1:17877-37284 GCA_026399195.1 Legionellales bacterium | reverse complement strand
AATGTCCAGTTTGGGGCTTTCATAAGATTTATTCAGATGCGGCTACGCAAGATTGGGTTCAAACTGGGTGTCGGACGGCAGGGATTGGATGTGTTGATTGCAAACGGCCAGTGATTGACGCCATTCAACGAGAGATAGCCCCTATTGCCCAATCCATCATAGAATATGAGTCAGACTTGGGCTCTGTCAAACGGATTGTAGCAGAAGGCAGTGAGCAGGCGCGAGACGAGGCCTCCAAAACACTCCATGAGGTGCGGTTGGCGATAGGGTTAGATTACTGAGTATTTTTAAAGGTTGTGAATAAACATGTCTACTGAACGGTTACAGAAAATTCTCAGTAAAGCGGGATTTGGGTCAAGGCGAGAAATGGAGCGTTGGATTGCAGACGGTTTCGTACAAGTGAATGGTGCCCTCTCAAAACTCGGAGATTCGGCAACGGCCGAGGATGAAATCTTCGTTAAGGGACGAAAAATAGTGAACCCCCTAAGCCTTGAGTCCAATGTTCGAGTTTTGCTTTACCATAAGCCTGTTGGTGAAATTTCAAGTCGGCATGATCCCATTCATAAAGACACGGTTTTTGATCATCTCCCTCATTTAAAACAAGGCCGCTGGGTTCAAGTCGGTCGCCTTGATTTAAATACCTCAGGCCTACTGATTTTTACCAACGATGGTGAACTGGCTCATCGATTAATGCACCCTAAATATCAATTGGAACGTGAGTACGCCGTGAGGGTTTATGGACAAGTCTCACCAGAGGCTGAAAACCTCTTGTTGAAAGGGGTCATGTTAGACGATGGTATGGCGCATTTCAAACGCTTAGAAAAACGAGGAGGGGAGGGCTCCAATACCTGGTATCATGTGGTCTTAAGTGAAGGTCGGCAACGAGAGGTTCGACGTTTGTGGGAATCACAAGGGGTTGAGGTCAGTCGGTTGATTCGTATTCGCTATGGCTCATTGAAAATGCCTCGGTCTCTCTCTCGAGGCGACACCGTTGAATTGACGCCTCATGAAGTGGATGCCTTTTTATCTAAATTGTGAGCTCCTATGAAAAGAACAACCTCCCATCTTCCCCGAACGCCCATCACGGCACATATTGAAAAATTAAGCCATGATGGACGAGGGATTGCCAGAATAAATGGTAAAATCACTTTCATTCAGAATGCGCTCCCAGGCGAAACAATCACCTGCCAGCTTCTCAGAAAAAAACGAGATTATGATGAAGGTATGATGCTGTCGGTCATTGAACCTTCGCCTGATCGGGTTGAGCCGAAATGTCCTCATTTTGCCCTGTGTGGAGGCTGTTCTATGCAGCATCTTGACGGGCCATCGCAAATTCACGAAAAACAAGCTTTGTTATTGGATACCTTGATTAAAATTGGGCACGTCATCCCTGAAAGTGTCTTACCCCCTTTAGAAAGTTCGCTTTGGCATTATCGAAATAAAGCTCGATTAAGTGTTCGTTATGTGCAAAAAAAACAATCGGTTTTGGTAGGCTTTCGAGAAAAGAACAAACCAAGCTATATCACGGACATTCAAACATGTCCTGTCTTAAATGCTCGAGTTGATGCTCAATTACTGCCTCTGCAGAAGATGTTGAGTAGTTTTGAGACGCTGGATGTCATTGCGCAAGTTGAATTAGCCGCGGGTGATGATGAGGTGGCTCTTATTTTTAGAAACATGGCACCCCTTTCACTGCAGGATCAAGAGAAACTTAAGCTGTTTGCAAAAGCCTCTCAGTTCCGTATTTTCTTACAACCTGCTGGTGCTGACAGCGTCACTTTGTTTTTCCCTGAGGATGGAAACTCCTTTTTAAGTTACCGAATTCCTGAAGAAAATATCTCCCTACAGTTTCACCCTACCGACTTTACCCAAGTGAATGCAGAAATCAATCGGAAGATGGTGCCCCTAGCTATCCAGTTATTGGATCTGAAGCCTGAGGATCATGTGCTCGATTTGTTTTGTGGGTTGGGAAATTTCTCACTTCCTTTGGCTAAACATTGTGCGAATATGGTCGGTGTCGAGGGAAGCCAGACCATGGTGTTACGCGCACAGAGGAATGCTGAATTGAATGGCATCACGAATGCAAGCTTTCAATGCTTGAATTTAGAGGAGGAGGGCAGCTTAGGCCGTATAAAATCCCAAACTTTCAGCAAACTGTTGCTTGACCCGCCACGAATGGGTGCGAAAGCCATCGTGAACGACATTCATCTCCTGCCTCTTGATCGCGTGGTCTATGTGTCTTGTAATCCTGCAACTCTCGCCAGAGACGCCGATATTTTAGTTCATCAAAAAGGATTTAAACTGATGAGTGTCCGAGTGATGGATATGTTTCCACATACCGCTCATGTTGAATCTATGGCTGTATTTAGAAGGATATCTGCCCATGGTTAAGGTAAAGGAAAGTACCCCTAGGCTCTCAGATGGAAGCATTGATGTTGAGCAATGGTTACATTTGTTGGGGAGTAAAGGTTATTTTCAAGATCTTGCTTTGATTCGGAATGCCTGTACGCTCACGCAACTAGCCGGTCGTGATCATGCGACAGAAACCGGAGAATCCTGTTTACAGCAGGGCCTTGCCATGGCTGATGTGTTGGGAGATCTTGAAGTGGATCAAGAAACACTTGCCGCGGCTATCATTTTTCCAAGTGTTCACTATGCTGAATTATCTTTGCATGATGTTGAAGAGCAACTGGGCGCCTCAATCGCTAAGCTTGTCAAAGGCATTAAAAAAATGAATGCCATGCAAAATTTAGGCACATTAGATAAGTACATGCAAAACAGAATACAAATCGACAATGTGCGTAAAATGTTACTCGCTATGGTGGATGATGTGCGAGTGGTTTTGATCAAATTATCCGAGCGTTTGTGCGAACTTCGCTCATCAGCGCCTATGCCTTCTGAAATGCGCCAACACATAGCGACCGAAGCCATGGAAATCTACGCCCCATTAGCTAATCGTTTGGGGATTGGTGCCATCAAATGGGAAATGGAAGATTTGGCGTTTCGTTATTTGCATCCAGACGATTATAAAAGTATCGCCATTGGCTTAAAATCCAAACGTTTGGACCGAGATAGGTATGTGAATATGATAGTGGATGAGTTAAATACGCATCTTCATACCATGCACATCTCGCGTTTTGCCGTTTATGGCCGCTCGAAGCATATTCATAGTATTCATCGTAAAATGATGCGTAAAAACGTTCCCCTTGAAGAGATTTATGATGCCACAGCCGTTAGAATTTTGGTTGAGACCAATGCGCAATGTTATGAGGTCTTAAGCGTGGTGCATTCTTTATGGGCTCAAGTGACAGATGAGTTTGATGATTATATCGCTCATCCGAAGCTGAATGGTTATCAATCCTTGCATACAGCGGTTACCGGTCCTGAGGGTCGAGTGTTTGAAGTTCAGATCCGCACTTTTTTGATGCATGAGCAAGCCGAAATGGGTGTGGCGGCTCATTGGAAATATAAAGAGGGTAGTACAGAACGCAAAGAAAGTCATGAACGTAAGATTGAATGGCTGAGGGAGATTTTGGCTTGGCCAGTGCTGGGTTTCTAGAGGACCGAGTCTATGTGTTTACGCCAGATGGAGATATCCTCGATTTACCTGAAGGGGCAACACCCCTAGATTTTGCCTACCATGTACACAGCGATGTGGGACACCGCTGTCGTGGCGCCAAGGTGAATGGTCACATCGTATCCATGACCTATGTGCTCACGACGGGTGATAAAGTAGAAGTCTTAACGGGGAAAGAAATTAAGCCTTCACGCGATTGGCTGAACCCTCATCTGAATTTCTTAAAAACTTCCCGTGCAAAAGCCAAGGTTTTGCATTGGTTTAAGATGCAAAATTATGAAAAAAACAAAGAAGATGGACGTGAGATTCTTGAAAAAGAGTTAAAAATATTAGGTATAAAGTCAGATCGCCTACTTGAGGTAGCCCTGCAATTTAAATTTAAGCGTTTGGATGATTTACTAGCGGCTATTGGCCGTGGCGATATGAAACTGTCCCATATCCTGAACCGCTTAACCCCCGACGAGCCAATGGAAGCGCCGGTGTTAAAACCAGCCACCAAAGCAGCAACCTATAGAGGAGACTTGCGCATTGAAGGTGTGGGCCAGCTCCTCACTCACATGGCGCGTTGTTGTCAGCCTATTCCTGGGGATCAAGTGCTTGGTTATATCACGCTGGGTAGGGGAGTCTCTGTTCATCGCCAAGATTGTCCAAACATCATCCATTCAACCCCTAAACAGCGACAGCGTTTTTTAGAGGTCACCTGGGGCAGTGGCACACGTGATCATTACCTGGTGGATATTGTTTTAAAGGCGTTTGACCGATCTGGGTTGTTGCGTGATGTGACAACTTTGCTCTCAAATGAACGTGCCCATGTTTATTCTTTACAAACGGAGTCTAACAAACAAGAAAATACGAGTGTTATCAAACTGACCCTCGAAATCGATGGGTTGAACAGTTTGTCTCGGTTATTGACTAAACTCGGGCAGATCCCTAATGTTTTGGAGGCCCGGAGACAGGTTTGACTCAAAAATGATGCCAACGACCACTTTACGACCTTCACTTAATAAGACGTTGAAGGTTCGACAGGCAGCACCCACGGACATGCATTCCAAGCCTATTCGTTGTTTTGAAAGGGCTGAAATGAAGGCCATGGGCAACATTTTTAAAGAACCCGCGTGTCCTAATAAGATGACATCGGGTTTCGATTGAAGTAGGGGTTCTGCGGAACTTTCTGTCAGTTGTTCCACAGCGGTCACAGACCACGGGCTTAAGATCTGTTGTTTACTGATGATGAGGCTTTGAACATAGATTTCTTCACCTACTTTAACTTGTGAGTCTGAGTAGGCGCGAATCGTGTGTTTATCGATGGGTTCACGTTGGATATGCATGATGTGTAAGCTCTGGTTTTTTCTCAAAATTTTACCATCATACCATCTTAATTGGACAAAGAGACAATGAAAATCATCATTAACAAATCTCTTGATAGTATGCCTGAAGGGACTTATCCCATTTCGTGTCCTGGCGATTTTTATCACCATCTTTATGCCTCAGTACATGGTGTGATTGAAACGCCACCCGTCGCTGATTGGCTTCGTCGAGTGCATGACTTAGAGGGTCCTTGCTTGCTGGTATCCCCTATATCTTGGCAGGCCAGCCATCGAGACGCGATGATTGTGGCTTATGGTGAGTCCTTGGGATTATCAGCGGCGGATGCTGATGCGTGGTTCGAGGTTTTCTTGGAGTTTGTGTCCTTTTTTCAGATGAAAGCGGTGAAACAAGATGACACGCATTGGCTTCTTCAATGTGCCGGAAGACCACAAGTGATCACAAAGCCCGTACATCAGCTCCTACAACAGCCTTTGATGTCCATTATTCGAACCATGGATGACACATTATTTTGGCCGCGCTTCATCACCGAAGCGCAAATGTTCTTTAGTTCACACCCAGTGAATCACGCTCGAGGCGGTTTATCTCCCATCAATGGCATTTGGCTTTGGGGGGGAGGGCAGCGGGCGGCTTCTGTGAAGAAGCCCCTGGTGTGCTCATCTGACGCTTTGCTTCAACTAGCCAGCCATTTATCCACAGCCGTTGAGCGGTTTGACCCTTCAAAACGTTATCCAAAATCGAGTATTCTTTGTTTCGATGAGCTTATTGAAAATGAGGATTTCATGTTGAATACAAAAAATGCCGATTGGATTTGGAATAATGTCGCGTATACTTCGCTAAACCCTCACCGATGGTGGTCATGGGTGTTGGAGAACATCAAGTCATGAAGATCAAACGACGCGCTTTTAGCTCCCTACCTAACCTCTCATGCCCTTTGGTATTACAGCGGATATTCGCGGCGCGTGGGGTAAGCACTGATGCCGAGCTAGATAAGGGTCTTCAGGCCTTGTTGCCTTTTTCTGGATTAATGGATATGGAAAGGGCCGTGAGCCGACTTGAACGGGCAATACGTCAGAATGAGAAAATTTTAATCATTGGTGATTTTGATGCTGATGGTGCAACTTCTACCGCATTGGCCATTTCAGCCCTACGTGCCATGGGTGCTCTCCAGGTTGATTTTTTAGTGCCGAACCGATTTGAATTTGGGTATGGTTTAACACCCGGGATTGTTGAGGTCGGCATGCAAAGGGGCCCAACACTGATTGTGACGGTGGATAATGGCATTGCAAGTGTTGAAGGTGTGGAACATGCGAATGCCGCGCATATTGATGTGTTAGTCACCGATCATCATTTGCCACCGGACATTTTACCTAACGCATGTGCCATCGTTAACCCCAATCAGCAAGGGGACACCTTTCAAAGCAAAGCCATCGCAGGTGTTGGGGTGATTTTTTATGTGATGTTGGCCTTACGCCGGCAATTAATAAACAGCGGATGGTTTCAATCTCAAAACATCAAAGAGCCGAACATGGCCCAATTTTTAGATCTCGTGGCTTTAGGTACGGTAGCGGATGTGGTCCCATTGGACCAAAATAATCGTGTGTTGATTCATCAGGGGATGTTACGAATCACACGAGGATTATGTCGCCCTGGCATCAAAGCCTTGATTGAAATTGCGGGCAAGGATCTCTCGCGATTGCGAGAAAGTGATCTTGGGTTTTCGGTGGCCCCCAGACTCAATGCGGCGGGAAGACTCGATGATATGTCTTTAGGGATCCTGTGCTTGTTATGTGATGATTTGGAAACCGCGCGTGGTTACGCCACACATTTGGATGAATTGAATTTCGAACGTCGACGCATCGAAAATGAAATGAAAGAGCAGGCTATGAAGTCTCTGGAAAAATTGACTTTGAATGAAGAAAGCTTGCCCATAGCTTTGTGTTTATTGGATGCGTCATGGCATCAGGGTGTGATTGGCATTTTGGCTGGACGATTGAAAGAGCGCTATCATCGTCCAGTTTTAGCGTTTGCAGAAGTCAGCCCTGAAGAAATCAAAGGATCAGCTCGTTCTGTGTTAGGTTTAAATATTCGTGATGTGCTGGCCGCAATCGATAAAGACCATCCGGGCCTCATGACCAAATTTGGAGGTCACGCGATGGCTGCGGGCATCACGATGCCCAAAGCCTCGTTTCCTGCGTTTAAAAAAGCATGGGTTGATGAGGTCTCAAAGCACCTGGACTCATCGCTTTGTTCAGATGACATCATCACGGATGGTTCGTTAAAACCTGAAGAGTTGTCGTTAGAACTTGCCCAAACATTACAAAATGCAGGCCCTTGGGGACAACAATTTCCAGAACCCGTATTCGATGATCAATTCATCATCCTAGATCAACGGATCGTCGGTCAAAATCATTTGAAATTGACCTTGCAACATCATCAAGGCACGACGCCTATTGATGCGATAGCTTTTAACATCGATCTCAAATCCTGGCCCAATCACCGCGCACGATCTCTTCATGCCGCCTACAAGCTGGATATTAACTATTACCAAGGTCGCACAAAACCACAACTGATCGTGGTGGCGATGCAAGCAATGGCCGTGGATATCCCGGTTGAATATGCAATTAATTGAAACATGATGTATAATTAACGAAACCGAACGGAATTTACCCTATCCTATGATCATCCTTTGAGATGTTGATCTGGGAATAAATGAGGTACTGATATCATGAGGCGACAAGAATATTTAACCTGGTTGACAAAGGATGTTCAACTTTCACAAACTTGTTATGAGACACGAACAAAGTTGTTGCATCATTTGCAGCGTCAGCCAGATATTTCTGCCTATTTTCAGGTCCCACCTGCACTTCCTTTTAAGATCCCGCCCTCTCGAACGCTCCCTCCTCATGCCGTTATATTACAAAAAATGGTCAACTTTTTGTTCGATGCCGGACAGAGAATGAATCAATTACGTGAACAATATGAGAGCATAGCCGCTGATCGCAGTGCGTACGCTCAAGAACTGGCTCAGCCTCTTAGCAAAGTGGTCGCACTTCTACAAGATGTTCTGGTGATGCTTGAGGATAACCCTCACATCAAAGATCTCGTCGGAAATCATTTGGATGAATTGACCCCTAAGCTCAATATTATCCTTGAAAGTTTTGCCTTATTTCAAACGAGGGATGCTGAGGGTGTGGCTTTAGCATCCCTGGGTCCTGTACCTCAAGTGAAGCCTCAAGTGAAGCCAGGGCCTGGGTCGTCTAGTCCGACGCCAATGACTCTTTATGATCAGATCAATACCTTAAAATTATCGAATGAAATGCATGATTTTTTGAACACAACCCTTCGTCAATTCTTACTTCAGAATCTAGACGAAAGCGTCATCGGCTCTATGCCTATCGGAACAGATGGTTTCTTTCCAAAGGCCATACCTCCAAAGGATAAGCCCTCAACCGGCTGGGGAGAGTTTTTGCTGCAAAAGGCCAAAGGTATTTTAGACCAAACGACGCAAGCCTTGAGCCCGAAAGAAACCTTTCCAATGGAAAACTACATAGACGATACGGAAGAGCTCCAGTTGTATAAGAACATCTTAAATGCATTTTCTCGAATTGAAAAAACCTTGATTGAGTTAGAGTCCTGTAGTGGCATGGCCTTTTCTGAAGAATATGCGCCATTAATGGCCGAATTAAATCGTGACATGCGCCTTCTTGATAAAGCCCGTGAGAAGCCCTTGATGAATGAAATCATCCAAACAGGTCTAGGTATTTTAAAGCCTTTGATCTCGATGCCATATCTTCATATGTATTTGCTACCCTCCAGGGTTGAACAAGAAGGGCCGATCGAAGACATTTTTAAAGCATGGAAGGTCCAAAAAAGTCCAGTCCCTTCGAAAGTTGAAGTTTCGGCCCCTAAAGAAGAGCCCCTACACAGCATCGAAGCGTTCTTACTCACAAAATTTCCAGATTTGACTGACTCCATCAAAGCCTTTTGTCAAAGAGTTGGCTTGACTACGAATGATCATACATCATTGGGCAAGATAAGTTTGGCCCTGAGTAAACAAGATGTCTCTGTTCAATCGCTCATTGATTTTGGAGTAAGTTTGGTTTCGTTAGCAGATACTTCTGACTTTGAAATGGGCCTCAAAAAGGATCTCTTGTCCAATCCTTTCATTCAACAATTTTCAGCTCTTCTGACGTCGATGCTCAAGTGTTTGCCTTTAGAAAACGATCAAGCACGTCTTACTGCAGAGATAGATTGGACTAACAGGGTGTATGAATCGCGTGTCACCTCAGAAAAGGCACGTTTAGAAGCATTAAGAAATGATGAAAGCTATGAGACACTTTTGGTGGCCAAACACCCTGACTTTGATAGATTAGAGCCTATTTTTGATGGAATAGTCTCTATTTTTAATATGATGGAAACCCCTAAGTCGAAGGTGATGATTCATAAACCAGAGATACAAACATTATACCTTCAATTGCACCCATTTCTTAAGGACTATCCTGAGTTTACTAAGAGCTATGTCACCTCGGCTGTTGTTGAGGCAGATCTAAAAAAGGTATTACAGGGTTTGATGGAGATCTGCTCACACATCTTAGAACCACTGAGTGATTGGGAAATATTATATGACATGCATCTTGATAAAGAGTTATCTTTCATACAAGATGAAACAAAGCACAAGTTTCTGACGCATTACCACGCCATACAACCCTTTTTACAAAAAATCGATAGCCGCTATGATTTGAAGTTTTTCCTGCGAAATCTGCAAACGCCGGATGACTTTGCAGAGGAACTTAGGAAAATACATTTTTTAAAACCTGAACTACAGAACTTGATAGACATACATCACCGTGTTAAAATAGAGAAAATGGCATTATGTCAAAAGCGTCTCGATTTCTTAGAAACGTTAAATGATGTGAAAGTAGAAATGATAGCCCAACTCACCACATCTTTTGAGTCGGAAATGGTTCAACGATCAATCTCTTTAAAAGAACAGATATTTCAACAATTCATGGATGATCACAAGTCCGAATTAGAAGAAGAATTTGGGGACGGTTATATAGCAACTTTTACGGCGCCTGTTTTTCGTGACAAATTCCTCAGCAAGATCGGGCGTGATGTTAAAGATATTAAGCAAGCCATAACGAATGGACTCATAGACTTGATTGAGGTTCACCGCTCTATTAAAAAAACGCAGCAAGAGAAGGTCGATGAAATTAATGCTGGTATTCAAAAAGAGCAACTTCTTTCTCAAAAAAATCTGAGCCGGGTTGAAAAAATAAGTGTCTTAAAAAAACTAGCAGATTCTTTGAAGGCGCGAGGTGTTTCTGCAGATACTAACCGTGAAGAGGCTCAAACAGGGATGCGTGAGGTGACACAAGCATTGATAGATCATGACTTATATTATGCCAAGATGATCAAAGCATATGACATTTTAAGCGATATGGAAGCATATTTAAAGGAGAAGTACCCAGACACTTATACAACGGCCGACCATCTGATAGCCAAACGTCAGGAACTCCAACGGTTAAAAGACATGTTAGCAAACGACAAGACCACACCGAAACCAGAATCTCGTCTGAAACAGGTTAACGATAGGCTAGCTGGTTCTGAGTCTAAAAAGATCTTAGAAAAAAATGCGGATCCTTGGTGGTTAAAATGTTTGCAATGGCTTGTTTCATGCGTGTATGTACCGAGAGAAAAGAAAACGATCACCTTCTTTCATTCTAAAGTAGAAGAGATGCCCACGACACAAGCCACAGAGAAGGAGCATGCGGGCACCTCGACCTTCTCTAAAAAACGTCCTTAGTACAGGAGGTTGGACAGAGTGCCGCAGCACGCTGTCCAAACTCCTGTTAGTAGGAAGCCTAAGTCAACTCAAACTCGAGTAATTCGCTAACATAGAGGCAAATAAAAAATCAAAGAGTATTGTTTTTTTATCAAATTAGCTAAACTTATTTCAGATCCACCCGATAATAAAGAAAAATAGGGAGGATTAAACCGTGAAAAAACAACTAGTGATTGTACCATTGTGTGTGTTAACAGCCGCTTGTGCTTCCATGGATAACTCGGTCCCCATTGTGGATGATTCAGGAGGAACTCACTATACCATGAGCATGGCGTCTGATCATAAGGGGAGTAATTATTTCCCAGAAGAGCGGCCAGCAACCGGTCGGAAAGTGTTTGTTTTTGACCCGAAAGCTACTGCGTGGGCTGCATATGATGGCAAAGGCCATCGTGTTGAAACAGGGAGTGCTTCGGGCGGTAAAGATTTTTGCGATGATATCAGTCGCCCGTGCCATACTGTCACAGGGACCTTCAAAGTCTATGACAAAAAAGGCGAGGATTGTACCTCTAGCATTTATCCTATTGAAACGCATGGTGGGGCGAGAATGCCTTATTGCATGCACTTCAGCGGTGGATACTCAATCCATGCAGCCTATGAAGTGCCCGACTACAATGCAAGCCATGGCTGCATCCGAGTTTTGCCTGATGCCGCCAAATGGTTGAATCAAAACTTCATGGATGTCGGCACTACTGTGATTGTGAAACCTTATAGCTGAGTTTAAACAGATACAGTATAGCTGCATGCAATGAAAGCATGCAGCTTTGTTAGGATCGGGAGTTACAAATTTCTTAACAAGATCTGATGGACCTCTTGTGGATTAAATTGTCCCTTCGATACCTTCATCACCTGGCCCACAAAAAATCCTAAAAGCTGTTCCTTACCAGCTCTGAACTCCGCGGCTTGTTCTGGGTAATCTTTGATGATTTGATGAATGATCTCCTCTATTTCATCTGAAGATCCTTCGGCTTGAAAACCCGTGGCTTTGATTAATTCTTCAACGGAGGCTTCACTATTGACCAAGTTCAAAAACACGTTTTTAGCAAGATTCATAGGGAGTTTCTGTTCACTCAAGTGATTAAGAAGGCAGGCGAGACTTGTCGATGAAACGGGGGGATTTTCGAAGGTGAGGCACTTGTCATTCAACAGGGCGGTATATGTGCCTTTGAGCCAGTTGACAATGACTTTGGTACTCGCACGGCTTTGCTGTTTTACCTCATCATAAAAGGTGATATGGCCTGGGGTTGTTAATAAAAAATCAATATCCAGATCGGTGAGGTGATCGATGGTTTTTAAACGTTGTTTCAGTTCTGCTGGTAAGGGTGGCATGTGTTGTCTGATGTCATCCATAAGTGTTTCTGAAATTTGGATCGGGAGTAAATCAGGATCAGGAAAATAACGATAATCATTCTCATTTTCTTTGGACCGTAAAAATGCCGTAGTATTTGTATTGGGGTGATATAAACGAGTTTCTTGCCTAACAAACTGCCCGTTTTCTAACAAGTCTTGTTGCCGCCCTTGCTCATATTGAATGGCTTTTTCAATGAAACGAAAAGAATTGAGATTTTTAAGCTCAGTTCTTGTGCCCAATGGATCATGCTCTGTGCGCCTTAAGGATAGGTTGACGTCACAACGAAAAGATCCTTCCTGCATGTTCCCATCACAAATGCCTAAGAATCGTAACAACTGATGTAAGGTTTTTAAATAGGTGATGGCTTCATGGGCTGAAGATAGGCAAGGAGCGGTCACAATTTCAAGCAAAGGAATACCCGCTCGATTGAGATCAATCCCGGTATCCTCTCGCTGCATCTCATGAAAAGACTTGCCTGCATCCTCCTCCAAATGAGCACGTTCGATGATGACTTTCTTTCCACCTTCGATTTCAAGACACCCGCGCCCTACAATGGGTCGTTGAAATTGACTGATCTGATATCCCTTAGGTAAATCAGGGTAAAAATAATTTTTTCGCTCAAAAAATGAAGCGTCATGGATGGTCGCTTGTATCGCCAATCCAAATCGAATGGCCAAATGAATCGCTTGTTGATTAAGAACGGGCAAAACACCTGGTAAACCTGCATCTATGAACGACGTTTGAGTATTAGCAGGCGCACCATATGCCGTCGGGGAACTTGAAAATAATTTGGAGTTTGTTTTTAACTGCGCGTGGACTTCTAGCCCAATCACGGTTTGCCAGTTCATTCTGCCTCCTTTGGATGAGAGGTGTGCCAGGAGGTGCCTTGTTGGAAGTGATGTGCACATTTGAGAAGCAAGGCCTCGCTGAAATGAGGACCAAACATTTGCAGCCCCATGGGGAGACCCTCAGAAAATCCTGCAGGTACAGATAGGGCAGGGAGGCCCGCTAGATTTGCTACCACAGTAAAAATATCTGCCAGATAACGCTCAGTCGGAGTGAGATGGGTTTCTCCCATCCGAAACGCACAGGTCGGGGTGGTTGGGCCCAAAATAATATCTACTTTTGAAAAAGCCGCGAGCATCTCCTCTTGAATCAATCGTCTCACTTTCAGCGCTTGAAGATAATAATCATCGTAATAGCCCGAAGAGAGCACGTGAGTTCCCATCAGAATACGTCTTTTGACCTCAACCCCAAAACCCTCACTACGCGTTCGGATCATCAAGTCTTTGACACTTGTGGCATTTTGGGCTCTGTGACCAAAACGCACCCCATCAAATCGTGATAAATTGGACGAAGCTTCCGCGCAGGCAATGACGTAATAGCAAGGGATCCAGTGGGATTGAAGACTTAGATCAATCGCAATGATTTCAGCGCCAGAATGTTTAAAAAGATCAGCCGCCGTATGAATCGCCTGTTGTATCTCAGGAGACACTTCAGGATGGAAAAAGCATGATGGCAAACCAACCCTGAGGGATTGAACAGAACCGTTCAGATCTTTTGAATAGTCGGGGACTGGAAGAGTGCTCGATGTGGAATCAATCTCATCAAATCCGGCCATGACTTGAAGGATCATGGCCAGATCTTCAGCACTGTGAGCCAAAATACCCGCTTGATCAAGGCTTGAGGCATAGGCGACCATCCCAAAACGCGATACTCGGCCATAGGTAGGCTTCAGTCCAGAAATGCCACAGAAAGCAGCTGGCTGTCGTACAGAACCCCCAGTGTCAGATCCTGTGGCAAACGGGATAATACGTGCCGCAACAGCCGCAGCAGAGCCTCCGGAAGATCCTCCCGGTACGCGCCCAGGATCCCAAGGATTTTTCACCCCTCCAAAATAACTATTTTCATTGGACGACCCCATGCCAAACTCATCCATGTTGGTCTTACCCACAAGCACACTGCCTTCTTGCTCAAAGCGTTTGACGATGGAGGCAGAATAAGGCGATTGAAAATCAGCAAGCATTCTTGAACCACAAGTGGTGGGCATCGAATGAGTGCAAAAAATATCTTTGTGCGCTAAAGGGATCCCGGTCAGGGCTCGACCCTCTCCTTTTTGGAGCCTCCGCTGAGCCCTATCTGCAGCATTTAATGCGAGCTCTTCATCAACGGTAATGAAGGCATTCAATGAGGTTTGTTGCGCAATTCTTTGTAGATGATGCAGGACCAGCTCTCGACTGGAAAATGCTTTATTGTGTAAACCTTTCGATAGTTCCGCTAAAGATTGAGTATGCATTTGCTTAATTTCCTGAATCAATGACTTTGGGAACCCAATATAAATCATCTGTAAATGATGGGGCCATTTGTGCAAGCTGTATGACACAAGGCTCAGCATGAGCATCATCAGGTCGTAAACGCTGAAATAAGTGTAGAGGATGAAACAAGGGCGCTACGTCAGTGGTATTGATGTTCTGAAGAAGACATGCCAACGATCTCATATCAACGAGATCTTTCGCATAGGACGGCATGCTTTGGGACTCTATCTCAAGGCTTGCTAACGACGCAATGTCAGATAATTCTTGTTCGGTACAGGTCATTTCAAAACGCTCATTTATAATGTCTGGATTACTCTTTCATTATTTTACAGTAGAATGCAGCGGATGTTCACTTATTTTTATAGGAGATCGGTTGAAGATACAACAAACCATGACCTCTGGTGGCGTTCGGCTCCATATTCACCAGCAGCTTTTGAATTATGAAGGTGCCATTGAGCCGCTCATTGACCATTTAGATACCCAACGTGGTGCGTTGTTTGCTTCAAGCTTTGAATTTCCAGGTCGTTATACATGCTGGGATATCGGATTTTATAACCCCCCCCTGGTCTTCACATGCATCGGTAAAACCATTCACGCTGAAGCATTGAATCAACGTGGGAACGTTCTTGAAGAACGAAGTCATCAACCTTCAGTTTTGTCTTTACCACACCAAGCGGGTTTAAAAATCATCCATAATCTGATGGAGATGCTGGATGCGTCGTAATGTTCTTCATGTTTACGCTATGTCTGCTTTGTTGGGACTGCTTACGGGTACGGTCGGTTCTTGTTTGATGCTGGCCATTCAAAAACTGACAGCCCTTATCTCTCAATTATTTGAGGTTCTTGATGCCAAAGGTTGGCCTATAGGGCTCTTATCGGCACTTCTTTCCATGCTGATGGTGTACTCAGCTTGGTTATTGGTGAAATGGGTTGCAACCGATGCGTCGGGGAGTGGCGTACAAGAAATTGAAGGCGCTCTGTTACATAAACGCCCTGTACGTTGGCGGCGTGTCTTGCCGATAAAATTTTTCGGTGGCATCCTCTCCATTTCATCGCAACTGGTTGTTGGGCGAGAGGGGCCTACAATTCAAATCGGGGGAAATTTAGGGCAGATGCTGGGGGAATGGTTTCAACTGCCTCGACATCATGTGGACGCTTTGATTGCCGCAGGTGCTGCAGCAGGTCTTGCGACGGCCTTCAATGCACCTTTGGCTGGCATCTTATTTGTTCTTGAGGAGATGCGAAGTCAGTTTCATTTTTCTTTCACCAATTTCACCGCCGTGACGGTGTGTTGTGTTGTGGCAGTGATTGTCTTGCACCTTCTGGTCGGCGCGGGACCTGCCATTCCAATGGCTGTTTTTAGTTTACCGAGCTTACCCTCCTTGGGGTTGTTTTTTATTTTTGGTCTTCTGGTGGGGGGCGTTGGGTTGTTGTTTAATCTCGTCCTTATGAAAAGTTTGGCTCAAATCGACAAACTCGGACCCAAAACCCGTGATGGATATGTGTTGTTAATAGGCTTGATGGTTGGCTTTTTGGCGTATCTTAAACCTGAAATGGTTGGGGGAGGGTATGCAATTATTGAAAGATCGCTCACAATGAGCCCCAGTCTTTCATTGTTGGTTTTGTTGGTGATCGTGCGATTCATCACCACCATGCTTTCCTATAGCACGGGTGCTCCGGGCGGTATTTTCGCGCCGATGTTGGCGCTGGGTACCTTGTTAGGGCTTGCAGCATCACATGGTCTGAATTTCATCCTGTCGGATACCACAGTGCATCCTCAAATGTTTGCAGTCGCTGGCATGGGGGCATTATTTGCAGCGGTTGTTCGCGCGCCAGTGACTGGCATCGTGTTGGTGGTTGAAATGACTCAAAATTATGCCTTGATTTTACCTCTGATGGTGACCTGTTTGACCGCAACAACTGTGGTTCAATTGGCGGGCAATCAGCCTATTTACACCCAATTATTACATCGTACTTTAAACAAAGAGGTGACCCGCTGATGGCCGCTTACTCCCTTTATAAAAAAACAGCGCTTTGTTTTATCATGCCGCAAATCCTCATCACGTTGGGATTCTTCATTTGGCCTTCCAGCCAAGCAATTTTTCAATCGTTGTTTTTCAGTGATGCGTTTGGATTACAACACCGTTTTGCAGGGCTCCGTCATTTTATTGATTTGTGGCAAAATAGTGATTATGGGATGGCCGTTTGGGTCACCCTGACCACATCAGTCGCCATTACTTTATTGACGATGGTGTTTGGCCTTGCAATGGCTCTTTTGGTCAATGCTCGAAAGAAAAGCCAACCGATATACCAATCTTTGCTCCTTTGGCCCTACGCCGTAGCTCCTGCTGTTGCTGCCATTTTATGGCGATTTTTATGTCATCCGACACTAGGATGGATCACTGGCGTTCTGCAATGGTTTGGGGTTGATTTTAATTACCTGATACATCCCACACAGGCCCTGTGGGTGGTGGTCATAACGGCCAGTTGGCAACAATTCAGTTATGATTTTCTATTTTACTTTGCAGCTCTCAAATTAATTCCTAAGTCGCTGATGGAGGCGGCCATCATGGATGGGGCCTCCTCGACTCGTCGCTTCTTCCATATTGTCTTGCCACTGCTCTCGCCGACTACTTTTTTCTTACTGACGATGAATCTTATCTATGCTTTCTTTGATACTTTTGGCATCATACAGGTCATGACCCATGGGGGTCCTGGAAACAGTACAACCAATTTGGTTTATAAAGTGTATAAAGACGGTTTTGTGGGGATGGATTTGGGAAGTTCATCTGCGCAGTCTGTGATGCTGATGCTGATGGTCATTGCCTTGACCTTATTCCAATTTCGTTTTCTTGAAAAAAAGGTTCATTATCAATGAGTTTTTCAGAGATTGAGATCTCCTCTCACAGAGCGCTTACCCCAATTTTTGGGTTGGCTCACATGCGGCGTCTGTGGAGATTGATATGTCGACGATGGATTCCTCATCTTTTGCTGGGTCTTTTTATAGGGTTCTTGTTTTTGCCTTTGTATCTTGCTTTGGTTGCAGCCAGTCAAACGGGCGATGCGCTCATGAGTGCGCCTTTACCCATTTTCCCTGGCTCTCACTTGTTTGATAACCTAAGAGCCGTACTCAAGGATGGCTTGGTAGCAACGGGTGGAGAGCCTATTGCCCACATGTTGTTGAACAGTTTGTGGATGGCGTTGTTGATAGCCACGGGCAAGGTATTCTTAGCATTGCTTTCGGCATTCGCTTTTGTATACTTCAAGTTCCCCTTGAAAAAATGTTGCTTTGCGATGATTTTTTTAACGCTGATGTTGCCTGTTGAGGTGAGAATTGTGCCAACATTTCAAGTGGTGGCCTCTTTTGGTTGGTTGAACTCGTTTTCAGGATTAACGTTACCTTTGATGGCCTCAGCTACGGCCACCTTTCTCTTTCGGCAGTTTTTTAAGTCTATCCCGGCGGCCCTCGTGGATGCTGCAAGACTTGATGGCGCGGGTCCTGTGAGATTTTTTATCGATATGTTATTGCCGTTGTCAAAACCGCAAATTGCAGCCCTGTTCATCATCATGTTTGTTTATGGTTGGAACCAATATCTCTGGCCTTTGGTGATCACAACAGATACCTCCATGGCATCGATTGTCATGGGGATCCGTTATCTTTCGGGTGTGGCTGATCAGGTGCCCCAATGGCATTACATTATGACAGTAGCTTTGATCGCATTGGTACCGCCTTGTGTTCTGGTTGTTGTTTTTAGACGTTGGTTTGAACAGGGGTTAAGGGAATAATGGCGACAGTCGATCTGATAGGTGTCAACCAATTTTATCATGATCATCAAGTGCTACATGATATTCATTTGCGTGTTGAAAAAGGTGAATTTGTTGCAGTGGTTGGACCCTCTGGGAGTGGCAAATCGACGCTATTAAGATTGGTTGCGGGCCTTGAACCCTTATCTTCTGGTCAGATCCTCATCAATAACCAATGTGTGAATCAAACGCCGCCGGCTGCTCGTGATATTGCGATGGTGTTTCAAAATTACGCGCTTTATCCGCATATGACCGTATATGACAATATGGCTTATGGCCTCAAAATGCGTAGGGTTAAAAAAAACGAGATAGAAAGACGTGTAAAAGAAGTGGCTCAACTGTTGCAATTGGGGAATTATTTGCAACGATTGCCTCTGTCTTTATCCGGTGGGCAACGTCAACGCGTCGCCATGGGGCGAGCCATCGTACGCTCGCCAGCTGTTTTTTTGTTTGATGAGCCTTTGTCTAATCTTGATGCCAAATTACGTGCTGAGATGCGTCATGAGATCAAAAAACTTCATCAACAATTAAACACCACGTGTATTTATGTGACACATGATCAGACCGAAGCGATGACCATGGCAGACAGGATTGTTGTTTTAAATCATGGGCGTGTCGAACAAATAGGGACACCGCGTACACTTTATCAAAATCCGGCCTCCCTGTTTGTCGCAAGTTTTATGGGGCATTATCCGATGAATTTTTTTCAAGCCTCGATAGATGTGAACAAAGACATTGTGATGTCGTCTTTGGCGGGGCCGTGGGCACGTCCGACTTTGCGACCTCCTGTTTCTTCCGAAATGCCTGTGGTGGTTGGCATAAGGCCTGAACATATCTTTGTATCTGATAAGCCAGAGCCACTCAGCATTCCTGTGACTGTTGCGTTTATGGATGATTTGGGTGCAGATAAATTGATCCAAGGCGTCACCGATTGTGGCAAGATCAATATGTTGGTGAGGATCCCTGGTGATCAAGACATTAAGAATAACCGATTGTCGCTCCATTTGGAGCTTGATAAAGCCCATGTGTTCTGTGAACAAACAGGGGCTCGCATAGGAGGTTGGAATGAAGAAGAAAAAAAATCAAGACTTGAGACTCGTTGATGCGCCATTATTTAGCTATTGGCAAGCCATGGTGATGTCATTGTATTCAAGGCAGTTGTATGTCGATGTTGGCAAAAGATGGCGTG
>JAPLRK010000025.1:0-17840 GCA_026399195.1 Legionellales bacterium | reverse complement strand
GGTATGGTGTGCTATATTTTTTATTGGTATTTTCATTGCTTTTAGTGCCGATCGCTTTTTATGCCATCTACACTTTTGGCACGAACTTTGATAACAACATCATCCTGCCTATTGAAAGCTTAGCGCCCATCACGATAAAGGATGGCCAAGTTGAATTTGATAAACCCATGCCTTATCTTATCAAAAACAAACAGGGAGATGTCGTAGGCTTGATAGATACATCAGGCAATACCCAAGGCATGCCGGATAAATATCCTGACATGACGTTTGTGCTAACTCAAGATAAAATGTATTTCCGACCGCCTAAATTGAATTTGTGGAGGAACACGGCAGATCCTCATGATGGACAGAAAGTGCTTGAAGAATCCATCTCAACACAAGATCTAGGCCTGTTCGTGGGTAAAAATTGGATTAAAGAACGAGGGATTAAAAGAATCAAATGGTTCGGAGAATCGCTTATTTATCCCATGATGCTTGGATCAGTGTTTGGGGCTGTCAGTCTCTTGATGATGAGCATGGCCTTTCTTGTTAAACTGATGTCCATTATCATCTTTAAATTCACCATTAAATTGAAGGAAGCATGTCGTTTGACGATGGTTGCATCCACATTGGCATACCTCTTATTTTTTGTGACCTACTTTTTTCAAATTGAGTTGTATAGGCAACAATATATTTATCTCATCATCGTGGCTATCTATAGCAACTTTGCAGTCTTGTCATTAAGAAGTGAGAGTAAAAAAATGGTGTTTGGGTGAAAACAAGGTTGCATTTTGCGCATGGCAATGGTTTTCCGTCACCTTGTTATCGACAACTCCTTGAGGGCTTAGAATCCCAATTCGATTGTTTTTACATTGATAGGGTAGGGCACTCACCTGATTTTCCGGTGACTGAAAACTGGCGATCTTTGGTGGATGAAGTGATTCAAAGCATCCGTTCTCAAGTGTCTGAACCCGTCATTGCTGTGGGACATTCCTTGGGGGGTGTGTTAAGCTTGGTTGCCGCGATTGAGCAGCCTTCGTTGTTTAAGGGCGTGATTTTACTTGATTCGCCACTGTTAGGACGAGTGAAATCCAGTTTGGTACGCCTTTCAAAAGCATTAGGGATCATTGATAGGATAACGCCTGCTTTTCGCACACGAAAAAGGCGCGAGCATTGGCAAACGCGCGAACAGGCGTTGTTCTATTTAAAGAGCCGAGCGCTTTTTAAATCTTTCACTGACGCGTGTCTCGATGATTATATCGATTATGGCATGCAAAAAACGGAAACAGGATATTCGTTAAGGTTTGACCGACAAGTCGAATATCAAATTTATCGCACCATCCCGCATATTTTAAAAGAGTATGAGGGGCGATTGAAGGTACCCACTGTTTTGATTTATGGTCATCAAAGCGATGTTATTGATCGATCAGATTTAAGATATATGAAAAGAAAATATGGCATTCATGGGATTGAAACAAAGGGCACGCACATGTTTCCCATGGAAGACCCAGCATTATGCGCCCGTTTGATTATGGATGTGGCTTTGAATTTGATTTGATTGGGAAAGGAGAGTCTCGTGTTATATGGTATTTTATTTCTTGTGTTGATGAGTTCGCTATTCGTGTTGATAACGCAGCGTGCCTCCATGAAGGTATGTACTATTGCATACACTATGATGATGTTACTTGTGATGAAATATGGCGTTCACGGAGCTGTTCTTCAAACGGGTTTATGGCTTACTTGGGGGTTATTTGTCGCCGCCTCTATCAAACCGTTGAGACGTCATTTGGTTTCCCGCTTCCTGTTTCGTTTGGTGAGCCAATCGATGCCAGTGATGTCTTCTACAGAGCGCGAAGCCTTGGAAGCAGGTACTGTGGGTTGGGAAGGTGAATTGTTCAGCGGATCCCCTGATTTTTCATTATTACATGCGGCCCCCAAAGGAACTTTGAGCGCTGAAGAAAAAGCTTTTCTAGAAGGGCCTGCAACCACACTATGCCGAATGCTGGATGATTGGGATATCACTCACTCACGCACCGACTTACCCCCGGAGGTTTGGGCTTATATTAAAGAGCAGGGTTTCCTGGGCATGATCATCCCGAAACGTTATGGTGGACTTGAGTTTTCTGCAACCGCACAGATGTCTGTGATTGTTAAATTGTATGGATTGTCGATTACTGCGGCAACGACGGTGTCTGTGCCTAATTCATTGGGTCCTGCTGAGTTGTTGTTAAAATATGGGACTCTATTCCTGACACGGGTATTGTTTGTAAACAAATGGTGGATGGGCAAGAGGTGTTAGGCCTTAGTTTAACTTGGAATAAACGCTACATCACACTGTGTCCAGTGGCCACGATTATTGGGTTGGCTTTTAGGATGTTTGATCCAGATAATCTCTTGGGTCGAGGGCACGATGTAGGGATCAGTTGTGCTTTGATTCCAGCTCACACGCCAGGGGTTATCAAAGGTCGACGACATTTCCCTCTGAATACAGCCTTTTTAAATGGTCCGACCCAGGGGAAAGATGTTTTTCTACCGATGGATTGTTTGATTGGTGGCGCTGAGATGGCGGGACATGGTTGGCGTATGCTTATGGAGTGCTTGAGTGCGGGACGCGCTATTGGGTTGCCCTCAAGTGCTTTAGGCGGCGCGCAATCTGCGGCTTTGGCGTCAGGAGCTTATGCTCGAGTTCGTAAGCAATTTAATCAACCCATTGCTAAATTTGAAGGCATTGAAGAGCCGCTGGCAAGGATTGCGAGCAGCACCTATATCATCGATTCAGCGCTTACCATGACAGCTGCCGCGATTGATCAGGGTGCAAAACCTGCCGTTGCGGGTGCCATTTTAAAATATCACACCACCGAGCGAGCTCGACAAATTGCGTTGGATGCGATGGACATTCATGGTGGTAAAGGCATTTGTCTTGGTCCGAATAACTACATGGGGCGTTATTATCAAGGGTGTCCTATCAGCATAACGGTTGAAGGTGCCAACATATTAACTCGAAGCTTGATTATTTTCGGACAAGGGGCGATTCGTTGCCATCCCTTTGTATTTCAGGAAATTGAAAGCGTTAAGAATAAAGATTTAGAGGCCTTTGACAAAGCCATTTGGGGACATTTTGGGTTCATTTTATCTAACTCCTCCAAATCCTTGGTTTTTGCATTAACCGATGCCCATTTTACAAAAGCACCGGCGGGTAAAATGCATCGATATTTCCAATTAATTTATCGTTATAGCACCAATTTCGCATTTCTGGCTGATTTTTCAATGACGATCCTTGGCGGTGAATTAAAGCGTAAAGAAAAATTATCGGCAAGATTAGGAGATATCTTAAGTTATTTGTACTTGGCCTCTGCTGTTTTGATGCGCTTTCATCAAGAAGGTGAGCCTGAGAGTGATATTCCCTTGGTCGAATGGAGTTGTCAGCAGCTGCTTCATGACTGTGAATTAGCGATTCATGGCATCATCTCCAATTTCCCAATGCTCTGGGCAAGGGTTTTCCTCAAGCTCATATTACAGCCCTTTGGTCGTCAAAGACTGAAGCCCAAGGATACTCTTGGCCGAAAGCTAGCACAATTATTGACAGAGCCTAGTGAAGCACGATCACGATTGACGCGACACGTCTATAAAGAACCGTCAGAATATTGTCCTCTGGGTCGATTGGAAGTTGCCTTCCATCAAATTTGTGCGGTTGCTGATCTAGAAAAACGGGTACATCTTGCAGTGAAGGCCGGTAAAATTAAATCTCTCACGCTCCTCACGCAAATCGACGAAGCTCATGAACAAGGTATTTTGAACAAAGAAGAAGCGATGCGACTGCTTGACGCCGAAAGGGCAAGGCAAGCAGTGATTGCTGTTGACGATTTTAGCCAAGATGAGCTGACACGCGAAGTGGATACCGAATCCGTTACGTATAGTAGCCATGTTAACCAAACTGGCGAAGAAAAAGAGTGCTACAACTCAAAACTAGCACACTACCCCTAGTTATCGCACGCGGGCTCGCACTCTGGCCCGTTTACGTGAATGGTCGCTGCGCGGATATCTTAATTTCTTTATCCTTCGATTCACATTCTAAATAAAATTCATGAGGTGGCCCTGATTGAAGTGTTAATTGATGCTGCTAATCTGAATAAAATACCGTATAATACAACACTATTTTTAACTAAGCTTTATAGAGCGTCCTATGACTGATTTAAACCTTTACAGAAACATTGGTATCTTTGCCCACGTAGATGCCGGAAAAACCACGACTACCGAGCGTATTCTTAAACTCACCGGTAGAATCCATAAAATTGGTGAGGTTCATGAAGGTAAATCAACAACCGACTTCATTGATCAGGAAGCTGAGCGCGGCATTACCATCCAGTCTGCAGCGGTAAGCTGCTTCTGGAACGGTACTCGCCTAAACGTCATCGATACCCCAGGACATGTTGACTTCACGGTAGAAGTTTATCGTTCGTTGAAGGTACTCGATGGTGGCATCGGCGTATTTTGCGGTTCTGGCGGGGTAGAGCCTCAGTCAGAAACCAACTGGCGCTATGCGAATGACTCAAAAGTCTCTCGTTTGATTTTCGTAAACAAGCTTGACCGTATCGGTGCTGATTTCTTGAAAGTGACAGCGCAAGTGAAAAAAGTATTGGGTGCTCACCCATTAATTATGACTTTGCCCATTGGGGTTGAAGATGAATTCATAGGTGTTGTCGATTTATTAAGCCGTAAAGCTTACGTTTGGGACGAAACTGGTCAGCCCGAAAACTTCACCATTACCGATGTGCCGGCCAATATGCATGACGATGTTGAAATGTACCGCGATCAATTGATTGAAACTGCCGTTGAAATGGATGATGATTTATTGATGGCTTTCATCGAAGGTGAGCAACCTTCAGTCGAAGACGTTAAGCGCTGCATCCGCAAAGGGACGCTCGAATTAGTCTTCTTCCCAACGTACTGCGGTTCTGCTTTTAAAAACAAAGGGATGCAACTATTACTCGACGCGGTTGTTGACTATTTACCTGCCCCACACGAAGTTAATCCACAGCCTTTGACAGATGAGGAAGGTCACCCAAACGGCAAATTCGCTATCGTTTCCGCAGACGAGCCATTTCGCGCGTTGGCATTCAAAATCATGGATGATCGTTTTGGGGCTCTAACATTCGTGCGTATATACTCAGGAAAACTGAACAAGGGCGATACCATCCTTAACTCGTTTACCGGTAAGTCAGAGCGTGTCGGTCGTATGGTTGAGATGCAAGCGAATGAGCGTAATGAATTGAATAGTGCTGAGGCGGGCGACATTATTGCTATCGTTGGCATGAAAAACGTTCGCACAGGCCACACCCTGTGTGATCCAAAACACGAGTGTACACTTGAAGCGATGGTTTTTCCTGAGCCGGTCATCTCTATTTCGGTAACGCCAAAAGACAAAAGCTCAACTGAAAAAATGAGTATTGCTATCGGTAAAATGGTTGCAGAAGATCCAACGTTCTTTGTTGAAACCGATATAGATTCAGGTGAAACGATTCTTCGTGGTATGGGTGAATTACACCTTGATATTAAAGTGGACATTTTGAAGCGTACTTACGGCGTTGAATTGGAAGTAGGTCAACCCCAGGTTGCTTATCGCGAAACCATCACCAAAACCATCGAAGACAGTTATACCCACAAGAAGCAATCAGGTGGTTCAGGCCAGTACGGTAGGATTGACTACAGTATTGTACCTGGCGAGCCAAACACTGGATTCACCTTCACCACATCCTGTGTGGGCGGTAGTGTTCCCAAAGAATTCCACCCGGCCATTGAAAAAGGTTTCCGCTCAATGATGAGCACCGGCACCTTGGCAGGTTTCCCGGTATTGGATGTTGTCATTAACCTACACGACGGTGCTTTCCATGCGGTTGACTCCTCAGCAATTGCGTTTGAAATCGCTGCAAAAGGGGCATTCCGTCAATCCATACCAAAAGCCGGCCCACAATTGCTTGAGCCAATCATGAAAGTTGACGTATACAGTCCAGAAGATCATGTGGGTGATGTGATTGGTGACTTGAACCGTCGGCGCGGCATGATCTTAGGCCAAGAAGCCAACGTCACTGGCGTACGTATCAAAGCCAATGTTCCTCTTGCAGAAATGTTTGGTTACATCAGCACCTTACGCACCATGACCTCTGGCCGCGGTCAATTCTCAATGGAATTTTCTCACTATTCACCTTGCCCTAATAGCGTAGCTGAAGTAGTGATTGCCAAAGAGAAGGAAAGAAAGGCTGCTGCAGCGAAGTAAATATTTTAAGGATCGGGAGCACCCATTATTTGTTCTGATGGGTGCATCCTTAATATGTCTTGTGTATTCATTCAAAGTCCAATAGTATAAGCTATTGGACTTTATGGGCTGAAGTCAGTACTTCTCTTATCCTTAAATGACTGATTCAATGAACGCTGTTTTTTCGGTGCTCCGTGAGCGCTGAGTAAAACTCAGGTTTATTTAAATGAAGTTCAGCAAAAATTTGTGGTACTTTATCCCAACTCTGCTCATCATCAATACTCTCCACAATCATTTCGAAGCCTCTCTTTTTATCCGAAAGTACGCCCCATCCATTGATATAACACAAGCCATGTAAGCGTTTGGCTTTGATATTGTGTAAGGTAACGGCCGCTGATAAATAAGCATGAGCCTCTTCATATAACTGTGTTGCTTGTCGAGCGTTACTAGGGCTTGCAAACAGGCCCCTTTGTTGTAGTTGATCTCTGAATATGGCCTCGTCTAGCAGATGTTTACCTAACTGAAATTGTGAATCAGAGTCCTCTATGGCTGAAGCTGACCGATAACACTCTAGAACCATAAGTCTTGCGAAAGGATATTTTTTTTTAGTCATTAAGGCGTTATAAATCAAGGCTAACTTACGATAGGTATTGATCTCTTTTTTCAACTGCTCCTCATTGGCAGGATTATGGACTCTGCTTTGCTGGAGTGATGTTAATTTTTTTGTTAACCGATTGATTTTAAATCGTTTCATGAAGCACATGGACACCTCTTTTATGGTTTATTAATAGCCCATTGAAAAAATGAAGCAGCAATTAGAACTATGACAATGATCAATATGATTTTAAAAACAAGGTATACTCCTTCATGAGCGTTCGTTTGATCCGTCTCAAGCGTGCGACTTTGCTTGATTTCATTGCTAAAGATTTGATTTTCGATCCGGTTGGAAGAAAAGTAGGTGATCACACCAAAGATCAACGCCAATCCAAAAAAGAATAACAGAATCAATCTAGATGACAACGTGGCTCCCACATCATAATCAGACCGTAACCACTCCTGCCAAAAAATGATAAACCCAGGGGTATCATAGTGCCATTTGAACAATAAATGAGGGAGTAGGTACAAACTGAAGGCTAGTAAGCTTAAACTAAAGATCAGTGAGATCATTGCGATGATGAATACCATATGATTTTTTTGATAACGGTCTGGTTCCATATATTCCTCTTTAAGTTCTTTACAAACGTAGCAGATATTAGACTATTTTCCAAGAGAGCATTGCTCTATGATATGGCTTTTAATGACTGAGATCTCTCATGAAACGTTTTGTTTTTATCATATCCGATGGGACAGGCCTCACAGCCGAGTCTTTGGCAAACAGTTTGTTGTCACAGTTTGAAAATATAGTATTTGAGAAGGAATCCTTACCTTATATTGACACGTTAGATAAAGCAGAAGCTTTTCTCACCCGAATTAATGAACACCAAGAAAAAACAGGCCTCAAGCCATTACTCTTTATGACCATTGTTAATCCTAAAATTAGCGCCGTGATTCAACAGGCACAGGCCTGTATTTTCGATTTATTCAGCACCTTTTTGGCCCCTCTTGAGCAGGAATTAAATTCGCGATCCTCCTATACCGTCGGGCGAACGCATGGTGTCTCTGATACTGAATCCTATAATCACAGAATTGATGCTGTAAATTATACGCTAGCACATGACGATGGTTTGAAAACCCGGGGTTATGATAAAGCTGACATCATCATCATTGGTGTGTCTCGTTGTGGGAAAACCCCCAGTTGTTTATATATGGCACTCCAGTTTGGGATCTTAGCGGCTAACTACCCTATCACTGATCAAGAACTGTCCCATTTACAATTACCTGAGTCCTTAAAACCCTACAAAAAAAAATGTTTTGGATTAACCATTGATCCTCAACGCCTGCAACACATACGCTCAGAACGACGGCCTAATACACAGTACGCCTCAGTCGAACAATGTCGACTTGAGATTTCAGAGGTTGAGGCCATGTATCAAGAGGAACGTATCCCCTACTTGAACTCTACACGTTTCTCTATCGAAGAAATTGCCACCAAGGTCATGACTGCCGCGGGGTTACAGCGTAAAATTTAAACCCACATGGCCATAAAATCGACAATAGACAGGTTGGCTAGCGAATCCATGTCACTCATGGCGCCGATGATCTTCACGACCTTTTTCTCTTCAAACTGTGTTCGAAGGTTTCTTCTGAATTTGGCAAGTAACACTGGCAAGCCCTCTTCTCGACGACGACGGTGTCCAATGGGATACTCTATCGTGATAAGCTCGCTTTTGGTGTGGTCTTTAAAAACCAATTGAATGCTATTAGCAATCGAGCGTTTTTCAGGTAATAAATAATCTCTAGAAAAAGCTTTATTCTCGGTTACCTGCATTTTATGACGCAAGATATCAATTCTGGGATCAAGGGCTATTCTGTCTTCATAATGTTCAGCTGTTAAATCACCAAACAATAATCCTATGGCGACCATATACTGCAAGCAATGGTCACGATCTGCAGGATTATAGAGCTCACCCTGCTTGCTGATGATGCGAATCGCCGACTCATGTGTTATCAGTTCAATATGAGCAATGTCATTAAAACGGGCTAGAACTTGGGGATGTAAAATGACGGCGCATTCCACAGCTGTTTGAGCATGAAACTCAGCGGGATAAGATAACTTAAAGAGAATGTTCTCCATCACGTAACTGCCATAAGATCGTTGAAAATCAAAGGGATTCTTGTCAAAGAACACGTCATAAAAGCCCCATTTTGGTGCACTGAGAGCACTTGGATACCCTATCTCACCGGAGGCTGTGATCAGTGCTAAGCGCACAGCACGCGACGTTGCGTCCCCAGCGGCCCAGGACTTGCGTGATCCGGCGTTGGGCGCATGCCGATATGTGCGCAGACTTTGCCCATCTACAAATACTTGGGATAGCGTACGTAAAATGGCATCTTTTGTACCCCCAAGACAATGAGCAACAACGGCGGCACTTGCAATTTTAACCAACAAAACATGATCCAATCCCACGCGGTTAAAGCTGTTTTCAAGGGCCAAACAGCCTTGAATTTCATGGGCTTTGATCATCATGGTGAGGACGTCATGCATGCGAAGGATGGGTTTGCCTTGACGTTGATTTTGTCGACCTAAATAATCGCTAATCGCCAATATCGCCCCTAGATTATCAGAAGGATGGCCCCACTCCGCCGCGAGCCATGTATCATTAAAATCAAGCCATCGGACCATCGTGCCAATGTTAAAAGCAGCTTGTACTGGATCAAGCTCAAAGGCAGTTCCTGGAACACGAGCACCACCCGGCAAGAGTGCACCAGGAACGATAGGTCCTAATAGTTTCGTACACGCACTGAAATTAAGTGCCAAGAGGCCGCAGCCTAAAGTGTCCATCAAACAGAGTCGAGCAGTATCGTAGGCCAAAGGGCTCTCAATGGGCGTATTTATGACATAGTCGGCAATGTCGTTCATGACTTGGTCATAATCTGGTTTTCGATTATCTTCAACAGAGGAGTGCATCATCTTATTTTCTCAAATCAAGGGGTACATAAGCTCTAGGATCAGGACCAATATATTCAGAAGTAGGCCTTATGAGACGATTATCAGCTCGTTGTTCAAAGACATGCGCCGACCAACCGGTAATGCGAGAGATCACAAAAATGGGAGTAAACAATGGGGTTGGAATATCACAAAAATGGTACGCCGAAGCACTATAAAAATCGAGATTAGGGAATAATTTTTTTTCCCGCCACATTACTTCCTCAATACGCTCGGAGATTTGATACAAGGTCAGCCCGTCATACGCTTCGGCTAATTTCTTGGACCATACTTTAATGATGTCTGAACGTGGATCACATTTCGTATAGACACGATGTCCAAAACCCATGATTTTAGCCTTATTAGCCAGCATTACCAGCAATTGTGCCTCCGCATCGTAAGGACTCTTAAAACATTCAATCAGATCCATTGCTGCTTCATTGGCACCACCATGTAACGGCCCTCGCAAGGTTCCTATCGCCGATGTGATGGCTGAATAAAAATCTGATAATGTGGCGGCTGTGACACGGGCTGCAAAGGTGGAGGCATTAAATTCATGTTCTGCATATAGAATGAGCGACGCATTCATCATATCCCTTTGTAATTGAGAGGGACTTTTGCCATGCAGGAGAGCCAGAAAATGCCCCCCTACTGTTTCTTCATCGCTTTCGCCGCTTAGTTCTTTGTTTTGAAAATGAAAGGCATACCAATAACAAAGCATACCGGGAAACAAGGCCAGAAGTCGATTTGCGATCTCAAGCTGCTGCGAAAAATGAGTTTCTGGCTCTAATGTGCCCAACATAGAACATCCTGTCCGCAAAACATCCATTGGATGAGCATTTTTAGGAATAAGCTGCAAAACTTTTTTCAAATCGGCGGGTATTTGGCGCAGGCCAACTAATTGATGAACATAGGCGGCAAGCTCCGTCTGTGTGGGTAATTGGCCATAGAGCAACAAATAGGCGACTTCTTCAAAGGAGGCGTTGTTCGCCAAATCGTCGATGGAGTAACCTCGATAACTGAGTCCCTTTCCTGCTTGTCCCACTGTGGCAATAGCAGATTCTCCAGCGACCACGCCTGCCAAACCAGCTGTTTGATTACCCATTGTTATTCTCCAGAAGTAGGTCTAATTTTTTTTCAAAGTCAGCATATTTCAATATATCATACAACTCTTCACGCGTTTGCATCTGTTGAAGCAATGATTTTTGAGTCCCCTCTTGGAGAATGGTCTGATAAACAGTGAATGCCGCATGCGCCATGGCTCTAAAAGCACTGAGGGGGTATAAGATAAGCCGAACTCCGGCCATGTTTAACTCCTCCCGGGTGAAGAGAGGCGTTTTGCCAAACTCGGTGATATTGGCAAGTACTGGCGCTTTCACACATTTAGAGAATTCACGATAGTCATCTAAGGATGATAAGGCTTCAGGAAAAATCATGTCAGCGCCAAGGGAGACATAAAACTCAGCCCGATCAACGGCCCCTTGTAAACCTTCGGAGGCAAAAGCATCAGTTCTCGCCATGATGACAAAATCTTTATCGACCCTAGCATCTACCGCAGACTTGATGCGGTCCCCCATTTCTTGCATCGAAACGATGGCTTTGTTAGGACGATGCCCACAGCGTTTGGCGGCTAATTGATCCTCCATTTGAATGGCAGCGACACCTGATCGTTCCATCAATTGTATGGTTCTTCTGATATTAAAGGTATGCCCCCATCCCGTATCCACATCGACCAACAAAGGCAGTGGACAAGCTGCAGTTATTCGACGGACATCTTCTAAAACTTCAGCTAATCCCGTCATTCCCAAATCAGGTAAGCCATAAGATGCATTAGCAACACCCGCGCCGGATAGATAGATAGCTTGTCCTCCGGCTGCTTGAGCGAGCATGGCGGAAAAGGCATTAACTGCGCCTAAAATTTGCAAAGGTGCTTTTTCTTGCACCAGAGTTCTAAACACACGTCCTTGAGTTACTGACATATTACCTCACGCCTTGAGAGTAGAGAACACGGCTTAAAACAGCCTCAGCGGCAATTTGGGTTATTTTGATTTCGTGCTGCTGATGTAGAGAAGACACAAACCCAGCTTCATACATGGAAGGTGCAAAATAAACACCTTTTTCTAGCATGCCATGAAAAAAAGTTTTAAAGAGCGTTTCATTCGAGGATGCAACGTCAGCATAATTTAAAATATGACGTTTCTCGTTAAAACAAAAGCCAAACATTCCCCCAAGAGAAGCGCCATGAAAGGGAATATGAAGTGAATCAGTGACCTCAGTGAGTGCTGCTATCAACGTTTGAGAAGTTTTGGAAAGGGCCTCAAAAAAACCAGGTTTTTCGATTTCTGTGAGAGTTGCTAATCCAGCAGCCATTGCCAAAGGATTTCCCGATAAGGTGCCTGCTTGATACACATCGCACCAAGACCCACGCGAAAACCTGTCATCACTTCATCAAATATCAATACGGCTTGATGCATATCACAAAGCGCTCTTAATCCATGAAGAAAATCAGGGGCTGGCAGGACAAATCCCATATTCCCAGCGACAGGTTCTACTATCACTGCCGCAATGTGATCACCGTATTTTTCAAATAACTGTGCCGTTTGTTCAAGATCATTAAAATCCGCAGTGAGCGTATGTTCAGTGGTGCTCGCAGGAATGCCTGGTGAAGAGGGAATGCCTAGGGTCAGCAAGCCCGAGCCCGCTTTTACCAATAATGCGTCACTATGACCATGATAGCAGCCGTTGAATTTGATGATTTTATCACGATGGGTGTAGCCTCGAGCGAGGCGAATGGCTGTCATCGTGGCCTCTGTGCCTGAATTTACCATTCGAATTTTTTCAATAGAGGGCATCAGCTCAGTGATTTTTTGAGCGCATTTGATTTCTAAGTCCGTGGGAGCACCAAAGCTCATCCCGTTTTTTAAAGCCTCTGAAGCCGCTTCTATGACCTTGGGATGACAATGTCCAAGGATCAAGGGGCCCCATGAGCCCACATAGTCAATGTAGTGTTTATCATCCACATCTATCAAATAAGCACCCTTCCCCTGCTTGAAAAACAAAGGCTCCCCTCCTACACCTTTAAAAGCACGTACGGGTGAATTGACGCCCCCGGGGATCAGAGCCATGGCTTGAGCAAACAACGCCTGGGAGTGAGACATTTTGGATCCTTAAAACAACCAAACAAAGTATTTTATAGAGTTCTATATGATTAAGGAAGCTTTACAACGGCACAAACAATCGTTAAATTACCCACACTTTTGTTATCTGGTGAGTTCATTGAACGGTTATAGAAAATATATTTGCGTCATTTGTGGCTTTGTTTATGATGAAACAGAGGGTTGGCCTGAGGATGGCATTGAGGCTGGGACTTTATGGGAAGACGTTCCCGAAAATTGGTTTTGTCCTGACTGTGGTGCCTTGAAAGAAGATTTTGAAATGATGGAAATCGTCTAGAATGGTTTAACCACGGCAAGCATCACGATTCCTATCAATAAGACGGTTGGGATTTCGTTGAAGGGTCGGTAAAATTTTGAAGTGAGTTTGTTTTTAGTAGCGGCAAAACGCTTTAAGAAATGACCGCACATCAGGTGATATGCCCATAAAAAAACAACCAGGCCTAGTTTGGCATGCATCCAGTGAGCGTGTGCATAGTATTTGGGTTGTGACAGAAGCAGTGATATTCCAAAACTTGTGGTGAACAGTGCGGCAGGCCATGTGATCCCATAATACAAGCGACGTTCCATCACTTTGAATCGCTCAATACTTAGGCTATCAACGCACTCCGAGTGATACACAAACAAACGAGGTAAATAAAAGAGCCCTGCGAACCAAGCTACCATAGCGATGATATGTAACGCTTTGATGATCAACATATTTTTACTAACCTTCTGGGTTTTTGCGCCTCTTCCGACGCGCACGTTTGAATAAATTAAGCGCTTCAACAGACAGTGAAAAGCCCATCGCAAAATACACATACCCGCGTGGCACATGAAATGAAAAAGCGTCTGCTATCAGAACCATGCCAATCAAAATCAAGAAACTTAAAGCCAACATCTTAATGGTTTGATGTTTTTCAATAAATCGACTGACTGGCTCGCTCGCGTAGATCATCACTAAAATAGCACAAGTGATGGCCAAAGCCATCACATAAAACCGAGTGGTCAAACCGATAGCGGTTAATACAGTATCTAGTGAAAAAATAATGTCCATCAGAGCGACCTGGATCACAACCGTTCTGAAGGTGATTAACGGTTTCGCAACATCCTTCGACAGTAGCACATCTTCAGCCACCTCATCATGGATTTCTTGTGTGGCCTTAGCAATGAGAAAAGCGCCTCCAGCAAATAAAAAAACATCACGCACTGAAAAGGCAAGTCCTGCAAAAGTCAAAAAAGGTTTGGTAAATTTGACTAACAATACAGCCGCTGCAAGCAGCATTAGTCGCGTAACCCAAGCAAAAATCAGTCCCAAACGACGTGCTTTTTGCCTTTCTTTCCTCGGAAGCTTCTCGGTTAATATCGATAAAAACACCAAGTTATCGATACCAAGAATGATCTCAAGAATGATTAGGGATAAGAGGCTTATGCCAATGTCAATCATTTCCATAGCACCCTCTCTGAAGTATAACTATTACGCCTCGCCTCAAACAACGAACTGAGGCAAAAATAACGTCACCTAAAAAACGCAATTTATGGCCGCGCACAGTGTATCAAACTAATCTTCATGATGCTCTGGAAATGAGAACATAACTTATGATTCACTTTCCATGCCAGCTTGGCTATAATCATCTTTTCCTTACAACAACGAATTCTACGACCTAGGTGAAGACCATCATCAACCTATTCAAAAAGCTGTTACGTAAACCCAGGGCTAATAAACCACCTGTTGACGCCAGTTACATTATCCCAAGGAATCACCATCATGTGTCCAAAACGGATATCAATCCCAATGCTTTGAAAGTGTTAAACCGTCTAAACAGCGCGGGGTTTCAAGCCTATCTTGTTGGAGGAAGTGTGCGTGACCTATTGTTGCACAAGTCTCCCAAGGATTTTGATGTGGCAACTAATGCCACACCCAATCAAATTAGAAATTTGTTTCGCAACGCCAGAATCATTGGACGACGATTTAAATTAGCACATATTTTATATCATCGTGACATCATTGAAGTAGCCACCTTTCGTGGGCATGAGCCGGTGAGTGAAGATCAACAAACCGACGATCGAGGGATGCTCATTCGTGACAACACCTTTGGGACGCTTGAGGAAGATGCCTGGCGACGAGACTTTACTATCAACTCTTTATATTACAACATCGAAGACGCATCTATCGTAGACTTCACCGGCGGCGTTCGTGATGTTCATGATAAGCTCCTTCGAATGATTGGTGATCCTGTTGTACGTTACCAAGAAGATCCCGTACGTATGCTCCGAGCGATTCGTTTCAGCGCTAAATTACATTTTACTATTTCAAAGGAAACAGCAGCACCATTGCATCAACTGAGCGCCCTGATCAACAGCATCTCGGGTTCTCGTTTGTTTGATGAAATGACCAAACTATACCAATGCGGCGAAGCGGAACTTGCTCAGGAAATGTTGATAGAATATGGTCTATTTGCACACCTGTTTGCACAAACACATCAGCTCATTGGCAGTGTTTATCCCGTCAACGAACTCCTCGCCATTGCACTAGAAAATACGGATACTCGTCTACGTGACAATAAACCGGTTTCCCCTGCCTTTATTTTCGCCGTTCTTTTATGGTTCCCAATGATAGAGCTTAGCAAGCAATTAAAAGAGGAAGGCATGGATCCCCTACCCGCTCTGGAAAAAGCGATGTCCCAAGTGCTCATCATACAAAATAAAATCGTGACCATCCCCAAACGATTCTCTCAAATCATTCGTGAAATGTGGCTTATGCAATATCGATTTCCAAAACGTACAGGACATCGGGCTTTTGGTTTGCTTGAGCATCCTCGTTTTAGGGCGGCTTATGATTTTCTGCTGCTGAGGGCTTTGGCTGGCGATGAATCAATAGCATTGGCGGATTGGTGGACACGCTTTCAAGACGTGAGCGCGACTGATCAGGCCCAAATGGTAACGGAACTTTCTGAGCCCCCCCCCAAAAAACCAAAGAAAAACCAATGAGCTTATGTTTTATAGGACTTGGCAGTAATTTACGTTCACCGGTTCGCCAACTGAATCAGGCGCTACAAAAACTCCATAAGATACCTCGAACAAGCATCACCGCTCACTCTAAGCTATACTTCAGCAAACCCTGCGGCATTCGTTCCCAACCCCCATTCTACAATATGGTCATCTCTCTCTTTACAACACTTACCCCACAACTTTTGTTGTTTTACTGTCAACAAATAGAACATAAGCATCACCGCTTAAGAGCAAAAAAGGGTGGGGCTCGAACCTTAGATCTCGATTTGCTGCTCTATGGGAACAGAGAGATCCATGGGGCCAACCTGACACTACCTCACTCTGAACTGCTGAAACGAGATTTCGTTTGGGTTCCTTTGCTCGAAATAGCACCTACGGCACTCATGCCGGATGGGACTCCTCTACGACATCATATCCGCGATGGTGAGACCTATTTATTTCACGGTTTCGGAAGATCATGAAGCAATAATTGAACAAACACCAAAGCAAAAACGATCATCATCAGACGTTGCAATAAAATTTCCATGGCAACAGAAATTGGTTTTCCACGACACCACTCAATCACCGTATACCCTATCAATCCACCATCCAATCCTGCCTGTAACAATTCCTTTGAACATGGGTTTATTGATGACCCATATAATAGTTACAATTTGAGTTTACTTCCATTAGAATGAAGGTCTGTTGGTATTTTACAATTCATTTTATAAAAAGAAGATCGTAAGAATGAAATATGCTCATATTTTGCACGCCACTGATTTAAGTCAAAATCATTTTAAGATGTGTCAACAAGCCGTGGAGATTGCTGCTTGTTTTCATGCCAAGCTTTACTTAATGCATGTGATTGAACCACCACCGACCTTACAGCTCGCGCAGGGACTTGGGTTTGCGGAGTTTGATCATCCCCTCAAAGAAGATGCCATATCTGTCATGCATGTGCTAGGAGATGCTTTGAATATCCCACTTCAACAACAGTTTGTTGAAGTGGGTTCCATTAAAATGCATATACTGGATAAGGTGAAGGAGCTCGGCTGTGATCTCATCATCATTGGTAGCCATACCCCAAGCAGATTACCCGCATTTCTGGGCTCTACGGCACATGCTATCGCTCATCATGCCGCATGTGATGTACTGACTATTCGCAGTATTTAGGGTATTTATGGCCGCGCACAGTATAGCATTCTCGAAGCCCCTACCTAATACCAAGTCGTATTGTCATACCCATAGCCATTGTCATATCCATAATATACACCACCACAACGTCCACAGGTTGGACAGCACGCGCTAGTTGTTACATAGTTTGTGGTCGCTACATAGGGGGTTACTGGTACATAAGTCGTGGTAGGGACATACGTTGTTATTGGGGCATAACTTGTCGTCGCAACATAACCAGTAGCACACCCATTACACATGGCTTGGTCATTAACACAACCAACCAGCGCAAGGGTTGAGCTCAAAATAACGAATGATAAAATTGTTTTTTTCATGATCGGATCCTTGTCTTGTTATTGCACAGTAAGTATAGTATCCGATCTAATTTTTCACAAGTCAGGGCACGAAAACCCACCGCAGGGAGATCCCTCGCTTCGGGATGACGTGGGGTACAAAAAATGTTTTGTAGATTTTATTTTTACACGGTGGTTGTTTATTGTGCTATACCCATCTTTGATCCACAAACAAAATAAATAATTTAAATTCAATGCGTTACGATCGACAAAAAGTAAGTATTCGGTCAACCCCGTTATTGACAACCACCAACAATTTCGTGACTTTTCACTAAAATCTAAAATAATAAAAATAACACGGGACACTCAAAAGAAAATGTAATATAACGTTGGAATGAATAGTCTCGCATTAC
>JAPLRK010000038.1 GCA_026399195.1 Legionellales bacterium | reverse complement strand
TTTGCCGGAAGGTGTTGAAATGGTGATGCCTGGAGATAATGTGAAAATGGTGATTAACTTGCATGCCCCAATCGCAATGGATGAAGGGTTGCGCTTTGCTATACGGGAAGGTGGCCGAACTGTCGGTGCCGGTGTTGTTGCTAAAATAATAGAGTAATCATAATGAGCGTTAATCAAAACATTAAAATACGGCTTAAATCATTTGATCATCGAATGATTGATTCCTCAACTCGCGAAATCGTAGAAACTGCGAAGCGCACTGGAGCACAAATTCGTGGCCCTATTCCTCTTCCCATCAGGAAAGAAAAGTTTACGGTTCTGACTTCGCCCCACGTGAATAAAGACGCGCGAGATCAATATGAAATACGTACGCATAAGCGCTTGGTGGTGATTGTTAATCCCACGGAAAAGACGGTTGATGCGTTGATGAAGTTAGATCTGGCAGCGGGCGTAGATGTACAAATAAGTCTAGATGATGACTGATAGGCAGCGGATTTTTAAAGAGGTGTTAGAATGGCGATCGGTTTAGTAGGCCGTAAAATCGGTATGACGCGAGTGTTCACAACAGAGGGAAAATCAATTCCTGTATCTGTGGTTCAAGTGATCCCAAATCGTGTTTCACAATGTAAAACTCTGGAAAACGATGGCTATTTAGCCATTCAATTGACGGGTGGATCTAAAAAATCCAGTCATGTGTCGAAACCTATGGCAGGGCATTTTGCTAAGGCAAATATAGACGCCGGCGATATGATCCGTGAATTCAGCGTAGAAAACCTGGATGGATATAGTCTTGGTCAGGTGTTTTCCGTTGCTGATGTGTTCACAGAAGGTCAATACGTTGATGTCGCTGCTGTGAGTAAAGGTAAAGGTTTTGCAGGTACTGTCAAACGTTACAATTTCCGCACACAAGATGCAACGCACGGTAACTCAAGATCACATCGAGTGCCTGGCTCCATTGGTCAAAACCAATCTCCTGGACGTGTGTTCAAGGGTAAAAAAATGGCCGGACAAATGGGTAACAAGCGATGCACAATACAAACGCTTGAGCTGGTGCGTGTCGATAAAGACAGAGATCTACTCCTGATCAAAGGTGCCATTCCAGGTGCACCTGGTGTCAGAGTTGAAATAACGCCCGCTATCAAATCAAAAGAAAGGGGCAAATAATGGATTTCATCACCAAAGATACAAACACCACATTTCAGGTTAGCGATGACATCTTCGCTTCTCAATACAATGAGGGGCTGGTACATCAGGCTGTTGTGGCTTATATGAATCATGCTCGAAGTGGCAACAGCGCACAAAAGACCAGAGCTGAAGTGCGTGGTGGCGGCAGAAAACCTTGGAATCAAAAAGGGACGGGACGTGCACGTGCGGGAACCATCCGCAGCCCGCTCTGGCGCTCGGGCGGGGTCACTTTTGCCTCTAAAAAACGAGATTATTCACAAAAAATCAATAAAAAAATGTACAAACGCGCATTGCGTAGTATAATCTCCGAGCTTCATCGGACAGGTCGCCTCACGGTAGTGAGTGATTTTCAATGTCCAACGCCGAAAACCAAAGCGTTCATTACCAAAATGAATGAGTTGGAATTAAATAATGCGTTGATCATCATGAACGAAGTCGGTGAATTTGAATATTTGGCATCACGTAATGTGATTGGATTTGATGTCTGTGATGTGACGGCGATTGACCCAGTCAGTTTGCTTCGTTATAAACATGTCCTAATGACAGAAGAAGCCATTAAAACACTAGAGGAGCAGTTACAATGAATGCTGAAAGAATGATGATGATCCTTCGTCAGCCGCACACCTCTGAAAAAGCTACCATCATGGCTGATAAACATAAGCAGTTTACATTTAAGGTCCTGAACACAGCGACTAAAAGTGAAATTAAACAAGCAGTAGAACAACTGTTTCAAGTGAAGGTCAAACATGTGTCCGTGCTCAATGTGAAAGGAAAAACCAAGCGCTTCAAAAAGACTGTTGGAAAACGGTCTGATTGGAAAAAAGCTTTTGTTTCTCTCCATCCTGAACATGATATTGACTTTACTGTGACAGAATAAGGCAGATTATAATGGCATTATTAATATCAAAACCAACATCCCCTGGAAAGCGTGGTCAGATTAAAGTTGTTCACCACAATATTCACAAAGGGAAGCCGCATGCGGCATTGATTGAAAAGCTGAATAAAACGGGTGGTCGGAATCAACTGGGCCGAATTACCGTTCGACATATTGGTGGCGGTACGCGTTGCCAATATCGAAAGATTGATTTTAAACGTCTTAAAGATGGTATTGAAGCCCGAGTAGAGCGTCTTGAATATGATCCTAACCGATCAGCTTTGATTGCCCTGATTCTCTATCAAGATGGAGAACGTAGCTACATCATAGCGCCATCAAAGTTAGAAAAAGGACATAAGATCATCAGCGGAGACGATTCGCCTATTGCTAACGGCAATTGCTTACCACTAAAAAATATTCCTGTGGGTACAACCATCCACTGCGTTGAGCTAAAGCCTGGAAAAGGCGCTCAAATGTTACGTAGTGCTGGCTGTAGTGGTCAAATTGTTGCCAAAGAAGGTGCTTATGCAACAGTTAAACTTCGCTCAGGTGAGATGAGAAAAGTACTGCTAACTTGTAGAGCTGTGATTGGCGAAGTCAGTAACAGCGAACACAGTCTGAGAGTTCTCGGAAAAGCTGGTGCTACTCGCTGGCGTGGCATTCGACCCACTGTTCGTGGTGTGGCGATGAACCCAGTAGATCACCCGCATGGCGGGGGTGAAGGCAGAACCTCTGCAGGTCGACATCCAGTTTCACCATGGGGTCAACCTACCAAAGGTTACAAAACACGTAGTAACAAACGTACCGATCGTTTTATTGTGAGACGACGTAAGATCAAATAATCTGTTGAGAGGAATCAAGGTGGCTCGTTCTGTAAGAAAAGGTCCTTTTATCGATCATCACTTGCTTAATAAAGTGGAAGCATCCGTTGCATCGAAGTCTAAAAAACCAATCAAAACTTGGTCTAGACGTTCGACCATCATCCCGGAGATGATTGATTTAACAATCGCAGTGCATAACGGTAAAGATCATGTGCCTGTGTATATAACTGACAACATGGTGGGTCATAAATTAGGTGAGTTTGCTATGACGCGGACATTCAAAGGCCATTCTGGCGATAGAAAGGCAAAAGGTAAGTAAGAGGTAGCGATGGAAGTGACAGCAAAGTTAAAAAACGCATCAATTTCAGCTCAAAAGCTGAGGCTGATTGCTGATATGATTCGAAACGAGAACGTATCAACTGCGGTTGATGTTTTGAAGTTCACGCCTAAGAAAGGTGCACAGTTGATGCAGAAACTCTTAGAGTCAGCCATTGCAAATGCTGAAAACAATCACGGTGTGGATATCGACGAACTTAAAGTAGGTACTGTATTCGTAGATGAAGCGGCAACCTTGAAGCGGATCAGTCCGCGTGCTGGCGTGAAAAACGTATTTGCAAGCGCACTTGCCATATCACAATTAAAGTGTCAGACGAGGAATAACCATGAGACAGAAAGTAAATCCAATTGGCATACGGCTCGGTGTCGTCAAAGATTGGAACTCAACTTGGTATGCCAGTAAAAACTACGCTAAATTGCTCAACCAAGATATTGATTTACGTAAGTATCTGAAAAAGAAATTAATGTCAGCTGCTGTCAGTCGCATTCAAATTGCACGACCCGCCAACAATGCCGTGGTGACCATCCATTCTGCGCGTCCTGGGGTCTTGATTGGCAAAAAAGGTGGTGGAATTGAATCGTTAAAAAATGAGATTTCAGCCAAGTTGGGCGTTCCAGTTCACTTGAATATAGAAGAAGTCAGAAAACCTGAGTTGGATTCGACACTAGTTGCCGAAAGTATTGCACAACAATTGGAACAGCGCGTGATGTTTAGGCGTGCCATGAAACGTGCCGTAACTTCCGCATTAAAATCTGGCGCCAAAGGTATCAAAATTTGTGTCAGTGGTAGACTGGGTGGCGCTGAAATTGCACGAAGCGAATGGTACCGCGAAGGCCGAGTGCCATTGCACACGTTTCGCGCCGATATAGACTACGGAACAGCTGAATCTAAAACAACATACGGAATTATTGGTGTGAAAGTGTGGATCTTCAAGGGTGAAAATATCCCTCAGAAGAAACGCGATGATAACACCAAGTAATGAGGATTGACGAAAATGTTACAGCCTAAACGAACAAAATATCGAAAGCAGATGAAAGGCCGCAATCGCGGACTTGCACAAAGAGGCAGTAAAGTGAGCTTTGGCGAGTTTGGTCTGAAAGCACTTGAGCGTGGTCGGTTGACCGCCCGTCAAATAGAAGCTGCACGTCGTGCAATGACAAGACATGTAAAGCGCGGTGGAAAAATTTGGATCCGTGTGTTTCCTGATAAACCTATCACACAAAAACCATTGGAAGTTCGAATGGGGAAAGGTAAAGGAAGCGTTGAATATTGGGTTGCACAAATTCAACCCGGCAAGGTTCTTTTTGAAATGGAAGGTGTAACCCGTGAGTTGGCCATTGAAGCTTTTGATCTGGCCCGAGCGAAACTTCCATTCAAGGTGGCGTTTGAAGAGCGGAAGGTGATGTGATGAAAACTGCTAATGACTTGAAACAAATGACAATAGACGAACTTCAGAGCCAACTTGTTGACCTAAGAAAGCAACAATTTGGCCTGCGAATGAAAAAGGCAAACGGTGCTTTGGATAAAACACATGTTGTAAAACTTGTGCGAAGAACTATCGCTCGAGTTAAAACCATGATCACTGAAAAGACGGGGATGAGTGATGTCAAATAACGAATCAAACGCAAGAACTCTTGTTGGCAAGGTAGTCAGTGACAAAATGCAAAAAACGATTGTTGTTCTTGTTGAGCGAACAGTTAAGCACCCTAAATACGGGAAGATCATGAGACGTAGAACCAAGTTGCATGCTCATGATGAAAATCAAATCTGTAAAATAGGTAATATGGTTAAAATACGTGAATCGCGCCCTCTTTCAAAAATGAAAAGTTGGGAACTCGTTGAAGTTATTTCCTAATTTCCCTATGGATTTGCTTTTAAAATGCCGGAAGGACTGCTATACTCAGCAGCCTTTTTCTGGACGAAATCAGAGCTGGAGAACAGAATGATACAAATGCAAACGGTGCTCGATGTTGCAGATAACAGCGGTGCACGAAAAGTGATGTGTATCAAAGTGCTTGGTGGATCACATAGGCGTTATGCCAGAGTTGGTGATGTTATCAAAGTAAGCATTAAAGATGCCATTCCTCGAAGTAAAGTTAAGAAGGGTTCGGTTATGAATGCCGTAGTGGTGAGAACTGCACAAGGTGTTCGACGCGATGACGGCTCCCTTATTCGCTTTGATGGTAATGCCGCCGTTCTTTTGAATAATCAAAATGAACCCATAGGCACTCGTATCTTTGGACCGGTCACTCGTGAATTGAGAGAGCGATTTATGAAGATTATTTCTCTTGCTGCAGAAGTACTGTAAGAAGGATAAGTTATGAAACGAATTAAAAAAGGCGATACGGTCATTGTTATCGCTGGCAAGAGCAAAGGTCATGTAGGGCCGGTTTTAAAGGTTCTTGAAGGGAAAGTTGTCGTTGAAGGTGCGCAGTTGATTAAAAAGCACGTAAAACCAAATCCTCAAGCCGAACAACCTGGCGGTATCATTGCCATGGAGGCACCGTTGGATGTGTCCAATGTGGCTTTATACAACCCTATGACCAAAAAAGCAGATAAAGTGGGCTTTAGGTTCATTGAAAAAGAAGGCAGTCCGCACAAGGTGAGATATTTCAAGTCTAACAATGAAATGGTTGATCTTGTCTAATTAGGTGATGCAAATGGCTAGATTAAGAGAGATATACAGAAAAGAAATCGTTCCGATGATGATGAAACGATTTGGATATGAAAGTATCATGCAAGTTCCCAGGCTTCAAAAGATCACTCTAAATATGGGTGTCGGAGAAGCCGTTAGTGACAAGAAGGTGATGAATTTTGCATTAGAAGATTTGACGAGAATTTCTGGCCAAAAGCCAGTTGTCACGTTAGCAAAGAAATCTATTGCTGGGTTTAAGATTCGTGAACAGTGGCCAATTGGTTGTAAGGTTACGCTACGAAATTCAAAAATGTATGAGTTTTTTGATCGACTTGTGACTATCACACTACCGCGTGTACGAGATTTTAGGGGCCTAAACCCTAAATCTTTTGATGGTACGGGTAATTACAGTTTGGGGATTAATGAACAAATCGTATTTCCTGAAATTGATTTCGATAAAATTGATGTCATTCGTGGTCTTGATATTTGTATCACCACAAGTGCCAAAACCGACGAGGAAGCAAAAGCTTTGTTAGAAGCATTTAACCTTCCATTGAAAGACAGAGATAAAAAATAGAAGGGTATGAAAAGTGGCTAAAAAATCGATGCTTGCACGCGAAAGAAAAAAAGCGCTTTTGGTGGACAAATACAGACACCGAAGAACCGAACTAAAAGGAATTATTAAATCGTCTCAAGACTTTGATGAGATCATGTTGACGCAGTTAAAGTTGGCGAAGTTGCCCATTAATTCTGCACCGGTTCGTCATAGCACGCGTTGTCAACAATGTGGCCGAGTGCACGCTGTGTATCGAAAGTTTGGCTTGTGTCGAATTTGTTTGCGCCAGCAGCTGATGACCGGGAATGTGACCGGTGGCAGAAAATCAAGCTGGTAAATTATTTATTGATTGGAGAACGATGGTGAGTATGCATGATCCGGTTGCTGATATGTTGACTCGAATTAGAAACAGTCAACAGGCAAAACATCAGTCTGTTACATTACAGTCTTCTAATTTGAAAGTTGAAATAGCAAGAGTTTTGAAAGAAGAAGGGTATATTTCCGACTATTCTGTTGAAGATCTTGCAAATAACCTGAAAATGATCACAGTGAACCTCAAATATTTTCATGGTCGCCCTGTGATAGAAAAAATCAGACGAATCAGCCGACCCGGGCTTAGAATTTATAAATCATCAGACGATTTGAGTTCCGTCGCAGGATTTGGGATTGCTATCTTAACCACGCCTAAAGGTGTGATGACACACGTGAAAGCAAGAGCTTCTCGTGTAGGTGGCGAAGTCATTTGTGAAGTTGCTTAAGAGCCGAGGAAAAATATGTCAAGAGTAGCCAAAGCACCAATCACTTTGCCAAGTCAAGTGGAAATTACAATTGAGACCGGAAGCGTTACTATCAAAGGACCCAAAGGATCTCTATCACAGCATTGTAATCGTTTGGTCAGCGTATCTAAATCTGAAACAGATTCTAATATCATTGTATTTAAACCTGCTACCAATGATCCCAATGCGTGGGCACAAGCAGGAACGACTAGAGCACTCGTCCGAAATATGATTGTTGGCGTCACCGAAGGATTTACAACCACTTTGGAATTGGTTGGCGTTGGGTATAGAGCGCAATCGAAAGGACACTCAGTGTCTTTATCTTTAGGCTTTTCTCATCCCATTGAATATGACTTGCCAAGCGGAGTTGTTGCAGAAACACCAAATAACACCACTATCATCTTAAAGGGCATTGATAAACAACTCATAGGTCAAGTGGCCTCAGAAATTCGTGCATTTCGCCCACCCGAGCCGTACAAAGGCAAAGGTGTCAAATATGCGGGTGAAGTGATCATGCGTAAAGAAGCCAAAAAGAAATAAGGGTTAAATTATGAACAAGATACAAGCACGACAACGCCGCGGTGTAAAAACCAAGGCAATTATACGTCAGTCTAAGCGCCCTAGGTTAATTGTTCACCGAAGTGCTGCTCATCTTTATTCACAGATTGTCATCACTGGCGATCAAGGTGATGTGGTATTGGTAACTGCCTCAACCCTTGATAAAGAACTGAAACCTAAGTTAAAAGGTAAGAAAGTTGATCATGCAATCCAAGTCGGTCAGTTGCTAGGGCAGCGTGCCAAAGAAAAGAGTATTACTGATGTGGCTTTTGATCGAGCTGGTTATAAATACCATGGCCGAATTAAAGCATTAGCAGATGGTGCTCGCAAAGCTGGCTTGAATTTTTAAGGAACGGTTATGGCATTAGATGATTCAATTAAAACGGATGGTTACCAAGAAAAATTGGTTTCTGTATCACGAACGGCAAAAGTTGTTAAAGGTGGTCGTGTATTTGGTTTTGCGGTTCTCGTCGTTGTCGGTGATGGGAAAGGCAAAGTCGGATTTGGCCGCGGAAAAGCCCGTGAGGTACCCATAGCCATACAAAAGGCGATGGACCAAGCTCGAAAAAACATGGTATACGTTCCTTTGGCAGGTACCACAATCCATCATGCTTTAACGTGGAATTATGGCGCTTCAAAAGTCTTCATGAAACCTGCCAGCGAAGGTACCGGCGTCATTGCTGGAGGCGCTATGCGAGCTGTTCTCGACGTTCTTGGTGTCAAGAATATTTTGGCGAAAAGCATTGGTTCGACCAATCCTAGTAACATCGTTCGCGCAACCATCGGTGCTCTGACCCATATGGGCACACCTGATTATGTTGCTGCGAAACGTGGTAAAACTGTTGAAGAAGTGATGGCGGGATAAACATGCACAAAACTATTAAAATTACCTTGGTTAAGAGCCTAATCGGCAGAATACCAAAGCACATTGTGATCGCTAAACAATTGCGATTAAGAAAAATCAATGCTACAGCCCTTCATCAAGATAATGCGGCTATTCGCGGCATGATAAATACTATTAGTTATCTGGTTGAAGTTGAGGAGTGTGCAAAATGAAGTTGAATAACTTATCCCCTGAACCAGGTTCAAAATCAAACAGAAGGCGACTAGGCCGCGGCATAGGTTCAGGGCTTGGAAAAACCAGCGGGAAGGGCCATAAGGGTCAAAAAGCTCGAGCAGGTGGTTTCCATAAAATCAATTTTGAGGGTGGGCAGATGCCGATCCAACGAAGGTTGCCTAAAATGGGCTTTAAATCACGAGTTGCCAAAACTGTTGATGAGGTCACTTTATCTGAAATAGCTCATCTTACGGTTGATGTGATAGATATCGCGGCTCTTAGAGCGGCAAGGATCATCAATAGCAGCATTCGAGAGGTCAAAGTGATCCTTTCTGGTGAGATAACAATCCCAGTCAAATTGAAAGGGTTACGTATCACCAAAGGCGCACGTAAGATCATAGAAGACCTGGGTGGAAGCATAGAAGCGTGATGATGAAAACTCAGAAACAGACCTCAGGAGCATCACAAGGTGGCATGGCCGAACTTAAATCCAGGCTGATGTTTGTCATCATTGGTATTCTTATTTATAGGCTGGGTGCTCATATTCCTGTTCCGGGTCTCGACCCACAGAAACTTGCTAATTTTTTTAACGAGCAACAAAATACAATTTTTGGCTTGTTTAATATGTTTTCTGGTGGTGCCCTGTCACGAGTCACTGTTTTTGCAATTGGGATCATGCCATATATCTCTGCATCGATCATGATTCAACTTTTTACGGTAGTCGTTCCATCTTTAGAACAACTGAAAAAAGAAGGAGAGTCTGGCCGACGCAAGATCAACCAATATACCCGTTACCTGACCTTGCTTTTGTCTATTTTTCAGTCATTGGGAATGGCGCGTTGGTTGGCTGGACAACATATAGCCCTTCAACCCGATATGGCCTTTTATTTTACTGCAGTCGTCACTTTGGTGACTGGTACCATGTTTCTTATGTGGCTAGGTGAGCAAATTACTGAAAAAGGCGTTGGAAATGGGATATCCATCATCATTTTCTCGGGAATTGTTTCCAGTATGCCTAATGCGCTTGCCTCTGTCCTGCAGCAAGTCAAAGAAGGACAAATGCAGGCGCTAACGCTTCTTTTTGTGGCCGTGATTGTTGTTGTAGTGACAGGTTTTGTTGTTTTCATGGAGCGTGGTCAGAGACGAATTCGTGTCAACTATGCGCAAAGAACACAGGGTAGAAAAGTTTATGCTGCCCAGACAAGTCATTTGCCTTTGAAAATTAATATGGCTGGCGTAATCCCCCCTATTTTTGCCTCAAGTATTATTTTATTACCAGCGACCCTTGCTCAGTTTTTTGCACACGGGAAAGGCATGGACTGGTTAGCTGATATTGGGATGGCCTTATCTCCTGGACAACCATTGTATTTGATCGTTTATGCTGTAGCGATTCTGTTTTTCGCCTTTTTTTACACAGCCTTGGTCTTTAATCCTAAAGACACCGCTGATAATTTAAAGAAATCAGGCGCTTATATACCAGGCATTAGACCAGGTGAACAAACCTCTCGTTTTGTGGATGCTGTGATGACTAGGCTCACTTTGGTTGGTGCTTTGTATTTGGTGTTGGTGTGCCTTCTTCCTCAAATTTTGATGGTGACCTGGCACGTGCCCTTTTATTTTGGTGGAACATCTTTGCTTATCATCGTCGTTGTGATTATGGATTTTGTCGCTCAGATACAAGCCCATTTGATGACCCAACAGTATGATTCGCTCATGAAAAAAGCTAATTTTAAAGGCACAAAGTTACCTGGTTTATTATAATGTTACCTTGCGTTGATTAAAATCGCGTACGGTCTGTGATACGGAGTTATGAATGAAAGTAAGAGCATCAGTTAAGCGCATTTGCAGAAATTGTAAAGTGATCAAGCGCAGTAGAGTCATTCGCGTCATTTGTAAAGATGCGAGACACAAACAAAGACAAGGTTGAAGACCTGGCTTGATTTTATTTTATGAAACTAGTATTCTTCTGTCCCTTTCTAGAAGAGCAAAATAACGTTCGGAGAAATTAATGGCTCGTATTGCAGGTGTTAACATAGCGGATAACAAACATGTTGTGATTGCGCTGACCTCGATCTATGGTATTGGGCGTCCCACATCAATTAAATTGTGTCAGCTCATCAATGTTTCCCCAGCAACTAAAGTATCACAACTGACAGATCTGCAATTAGAGAACTTAAGAAGTGAAATCACCAAGTTGACTGTAGAGGGTGATTTGAGACGGGTTGTGACGATGAATATTAAGCGACTCATGGATCTTGGTTGTTATCGAGGTTTAAGGCATCGACGTGGTCTGCCTTTACGTGGACAGCGCACAAAGACCAATGCGAGAACCCGTAAAGGTCGACGCAAAGGAACCACTGGTTGATTTTTCATGTAGGAATTCAAGATGGCTATTAACAAATCAAAGCAACAAAAAGTTAGAAAAAAAGTGAAACGAGTGGTAGCAGATGGTATAGTACACGTTCATGCTTCATTTAATAACACGATCGTTACCTTTACTGATAGACAAGGTAATGCATTATGTTGGGCAACATCAGGCGGTTCTGGTTTTAGAGGCTCTAGAAAGAGCACGCCCTATGCTGCACAAATTGCAACTGAGCGCGCTTCGCAGACGGCTAAAGAGTACGGCATGAAGTCTGTCGCAGTTTTAATTCATGGGCCAGGCCCTGGTCGAGAGTCTACGATTCGAGAATTGATCCAACAAGAGTTTAAAATTGTTGAAATCACCGATGTCACAGGCATTCCGCACAATGGGTGTAAGGCGCCTAAAAAACGTCGTGTATAAGAGTTTGGGGTAAATTATGGCTAGATATCTTGGTCCAAAATGTAAATTGTCACGCAGAGAAGGTACAGATCTTTTATTAAAGAGTGGTGTACGTGATCATAAATCAAAGTGTAAGTCTGAAAAACAACCAGGCCAACATAGCGACAAGCGTCCACGGTTGAGTGATTACGGCATACAGCTGCGTGAAAAGCAAAAAATTAGACGCTTTTATGGTCTTTTAGAAAAGCAATTCGCTAAGTATTATAAAATGGCTGCCAAGCAGAAAGGTGCTACCGGCGAAAATTTGATGGGCTTCCTTGAACGAAGACTAGATAATGTTGTTTACCGAATGGGTTTTGCAAGTACGCGAGCCGAAGCTCGTCAATTGGTCACTCATAAGGCAATTTTGGTAAATGAGAAGCTGGTTAACATTCCTTCGTTTCTTGTAGCCTCTGGCGATATCATTTCTGTACGCCAGAAAGCCAAAACTCAAGGTAGAATTGTAGCCGCTATTGCGTTGTCTGAACAACGACCATCTTGTGATTGGTTAACCGTAGACTCGGGAACATTTATGGGTACGTTTACTGCAATGCCTGCATTGAGTGACTTATCAGCTGATTTTAACGTTAACTTGGTTGTAGAACTTTACTCTAAGTAAGGCAGGAGACATAGTCGAATGTATACTGATATTAATGAAATGTTGACACCTAAAGTGATGAAAGTTCAGTCCGATACTCTGAACCATTCACGTATTGTGCTCGAGCCTTTGGAACGTGGATTTGGTCACACCCTTGGCAATGCTCTGAGACGAATATTAATGTCTTCTATGCCTGGGAGTGCTATCACTGAAGCTACTATTGATGGTGTTCTTCATGAGTACAGTACGATTGAAGGTGTGCAGGAAGATGTGGTTAATATTCTTCTTAACTTGAAAGACATTGCTATCCGAATGACGGTGGGAGAAGAAGCGACGGTCACCATTAACCTAAAGGGACCTTGTGAAGTCACTGCCGCTGATATCAAACTCACTCATGGTGTCGAGATTCTTAATCCTGAACTAGTCATTGCACATCTGAATGAAAATGGTCAATTGAACATGACTTTAAAGGTTAAAAAAGGGATTGGTTTTCATTCAACGGACACTTTTGTACGAATGCTGGATGATGAAGTCATTGAAAGATCTGTTGGAATCTTGAAAATTGACAATACTTTTTCTCCTGTTAAGAAGGTTGCCTATTTTGTAGATAATGCTCGTGTTGAAAATCGAACGGATCTTGACAAGTTAACCATTGAGTTGCAAACCAATGGCACGCTTGACCCAGAAGAGGCTATACGAATTTCAGCAAGCATACTACAACGACAATTACATTCTTTTGTTGATATGAAGTTTGAAGTTTCGTCGGCTAATCTTAAAGAGCGAAATGATTTTGACCCTGTGTTATTGAGACCGGTTGACGATCTTGAATTGACAGTCCGATCTGCCAATTGTTTGAAAGCTGAAAATATCTATTTTATAGGTGATTTGGTTCAGAAGTCGGAAAATGAATTATTAAAAACACCAAACCTGGGCAAGAAGTCTCTGACTGAGATTAAAGATGTTTTGGCATCTAGATCTTTATCTTTAGGGATGAAGCTTGAGAATTGGCCGCCAGAAAATCTGGGCGAGTAATTGAGGAGTTTAGGTCATGCGTCACCGTAATACTGGCCGTAAGTTTAGCCGAACAAGTAGTCACCGAAAAGCAATGTTTTCTAATATGTGTACCTCTTTAATTGAACATGAGCTTATTAAAACAACTTTGGCGAAAGCCAAAGAATTGCGACGATATGTTGAGCCGTTGATCACAAAAAGCAAAGTAGATTCTGTAGCTACAAGACGATTTGCTTTTGATACTTTACGTTCAAAGGCTGCTGTCGGTAAATTATTTACAACACTTGGTCCCAGATATCAGGAAAGACCAGGTGGCTATTTAAGAGTGCTTAAATGCGGCAATCGAGTTGGCGATAATGCGCCAATGGCCATTGTTGAGTTGGTTGATAGACCCGTAGCTGTTGATGAAGCTGGCGAGTAATTACCATCGTGCACAGTAGAACATGATACAGCCGCTAAATCCCCGAGATCCATTCTCAAATTGACACCTAGTCAAGTTAAAATGGATCTCCGACCCACCTGGACTATCACGGGTTACCTCCTAGCCGATTCACTTCATCTCTAACTCTAAAACTGTACGGCCTGTTTTTTTTCGATCATTCCCTTTTTTTTGAGAGAGAAAAGTTGCCTGCTCTGTCGATGAGCGTTCTGGCTCATGAATCCTTTCATTCTCTTTCCTTAAGCTAATAAGATCATTTTAGCTGTAAAAAATCATTGACAAGCCCCCGGAACTGAGTAGAATACGCGACACGCTGCAAATGCGCTGTTCATTAAAAACTTAGAAGACAAACTGTGTGGGCGCTCTGATAATAAGGGGTGCGACAAGAAACGAAAGAAGTAACAGTAATAAGACG
>JAPLRK010000001.1 GCA_026399195.1 Legionellales bacterium | reverse complement strand
TGGGTCTCAACGATTCCTTTGTTGATTTTTTTTTGTTCGCCTTCTGCCTCCTGAATTGTGGCTTCAGCCGCTTTGCAACGACTCTCCCCGCTCAGACGCTCTCTACTACTTCGAATCTCCCTCTCAATCTCTGCCTCACTTTTCATCATTCACCTCGTCATAATCTGCCTACAAAAAGGGATCATATATTTTCAATCTTCATCTTCAACCGCGCCAAGATCTAGATTAAACAAAGGCACTCGACTAAAGTATAGCACAAAAAATAAACAATCGCCCGACAGGATCCCGAAACTTCGATCTTCAATAATCAATAGAATAATCAATAGGGTCAGACACGATTGATTTTCACAAAAGATAAAATATGGTGCGCTCGGAGGGACTCGAACCCCCGACACCTTGGTTGGGTATAGGTGTTATAAACTGCGACACGAAGTCGCTAAACAAACTGTTGCAACAGGCAGCCACCTGTAAGCAACCTACTGTTCCGTCAGTAGTTTCCTACCTGGACATGCGACTGGAGTAATCTGGTGGTCTGAAGCTCTGGGGACAATGTAACCGCGGGAAACCGTAGATGCGTCTGTGAAGACAAATCGAATCTGCTAGCACAAAGCGGAGAGGAGCTAGGGATGAGTGGTATGGTTAATGTAATGTGAACTTTCATATAAACGTCGTTATCCTAGAGGAGCCAAAGGTGCTGACAGGCTCTAACCAAAATGGTATCGCAGTTAAGAAATCAGACTTTTATATTCGGATTTCACGGATGATAAAACTGCCGGCGGACAGAAAGAACCTAACCCATTCTGTTTGTGAAGTGGAACGTGGCAACCCCGTATGACTCCCCTACCGGGGACAGCGCATCGCAAGATTCGCCTATGGTTGTGCGGGTTTAGGAGACTGGAAAAAGCGAATGCCTGCTTGTAATGAGCAGGATAGAGTGAAGGCTCAACACGAAAGTGTGCAGACGTCCAGTTGGTTTTTAGCGCAAGATAATTTGAAGAATCGACAGCATGAGGAAAAGCATATGACGGCAGTAGCAACAGCACTGACTGGTGCATCTTCATCCTTTGTAACATGGGATCACATACAGTGGGATACCGTGAAAACGGAGGTACGCCGACTACAAATACGTATTGCGAAAGCTATCAGCGAAGGTCGCCATGGCAAGGTAAAATCATTGCAATGGATACTCACGCACTCGTTTCACGCCAAAGTATTGGCAGTGAAGCGAGTTGTACAAAACCAAGGGGGGAAAACGCCCGGGGTTGATAACGTCATTTGGAAAACTCCACAGCAGAAAATGAAAGCAGCTCAGTCATTAACACGGAGGGGTTACCAAACCCAACCGCTCAGACGGATTTATATACCGAAAAAAGACGGAAGCCAAAGGCCGCTCTCAATTCCCACCATGAAATGCCGGGCAATGCAGGCTTTACACCTGCTTGCACTGGACCCAGTGGCAGAATTTTGTGCTGATAAAAATAGCTATGGGTTTCGCCCAAAGCGGTCTGCGGCCGATGCCATTCAAGCCTGCCATATCTCGCTAGCGAGAAAAGGTTCAGCTCAATGGATATTTGAGGCGGATATTAAATCTTGTTTTGACAGAATATCCCATGATTGGCTACGGGCTAACATCCCGATGGATAAAGAGATTCTGGGTAAATGGCTATCAGCTGGCTACATGGATCAGGGCGTCTTTCATCAAACAGAATTGGGCACCCCTCAAGGCGGTCTAGCGTCCCCAACTCTTCTGGTTCTAACGCTCAGCGGCTTGGAAGAAGCGGTACTTAACGCTATATCCAGACGAAAAGATAAAGTTCATCTCAGCATTTATGCCGATGACTTCATCATAACGAGCGCTACGAAAGAAGTATTGAAAACCAAGGTAAAACCGACAGTGGAATCATTTCTACGCGAGCGCGGCTTGGAGCTATCGCAAGAGAAAACCAAGATCACGCATGTTGATGATGGGTTTGATTTTCTGGGCATCAATGTACGCAAATATAAGGGCAAATGCATCACCAAACCCTCGAAGAAAAGTGTCAAAAATTTTCTAGCGAACATAAGAGAAATCATTAAATCAAATCCCACGGCAAAAACTGAGAATCTAATCCATCTGCTGAATCCCAAGATTCGAGGGTGGGCGAACTATTTTCGGTCCAGCTGTGCAAAGAAGACGTTTAGCTATGTTGATTCCTGTATCTACACGGCTTTGTGGAGTTGGGTTCGACGGAGACATCCAGAGAAAAACGCCGCATGGCGGAAGAAGAAATATTTTCGCAGCCATGAGTTGAGGAATTGGATTTTCTCTGCAAAAACCTCGAAAAATGGTAACACGAGCACATATGTCGATTTATTTGAAGCACGCTCTGTTGCTATTAGAAGGCACATTAAAATTCGGGTGGAAGCCACGCCTTATGATCCACGTTTTGTAGAATACTTTGAGAAGCGTAAAAGCTATTCATCGTTCAGTGGTGTAAGGTCAAAGCAACCGGTTAGGATTAAATAGGCGCCAAATGAACCAAGATAGCTGGGTCAACCGAAGTTGGCCTTGAAAAGGCCTGAGCGTAGTGAAGCGAAAGTTTCACGCTACGTTCTTATGGGACGGGATCACAGCAATGTGGTCCTGTTACCTAGCGCCCCTATTCCCTAATTTCTGAAAATACCGTGATCAAAAAAAAGCCAAAACCAAGTCTCAATGAACCACGCCTACCTGCGTTTTATCGTCATCCAACCCATGCCTCATGAAAAATAGACCAGATCCACCGAGTAAGACTGA
>JAPLRK010000007.1 GCA_026399195.1 Legionellales bacterium | reverse complement strand
CGTTAGGTTCTGCAATATCTCCATAGGGAATCAGCGGAATGATTTGCTCTACATCTGATCCATTCATTGGAGTTCTAAACCAGCCTGGAGAGATGCAATTGATGCGTATTTTATGCGGAGATAGTTCGCCAACCAAGGTTTTGGTTAAGTGAATAACGGCAGCTTTACTTATACAGTAGGCAGCACCGTTTTTTGCTGGTATTGCATCACCGTTAACACTGCCGATATTAATAATCGATCCATAAATATCATTATTTTTCATATGGGTTGCCGCTGCCTTAGTGACATACCACACACCCATCAGGTTCGTTTGAATAGTCGACTCAAAATTATTATTATTCTCGACTTTATGAAAAAGTCTCATCCACGAGTTCTCTTGGTATCGACCACAGAACTCATGATGACTGTTATAAGTAAGGATAAATATGGATTACAACCCTTACTACAGCAGTACCTAAGCCGCCAATGATAATTGATAGATCAAGTGGCCTATATCTTGATCACTGAATTTTACAAAGTCATCATTATTGGCTGATTCGTGGAAATATCGTTTTGACCAAATCTCTCTCCTGACAATGACGATAATGTCCGAGAAGGTCAGCTGGCCCTGCTTGTCGTACCATGAGGTTGTTTCATGCACTACAAGCGTTTTAATTGTGTTCATTTTAATTGCAATCAAAGTTACAATTGAGTAGAGTGCCATGAGTAATGGAGTGGTTCTCTGAATGGCCTTGTCTGACCATTGTCGTTGAGTTTCCACACCAAGATGTGCTCGGGTTTCTTCGAATGTTACTTCTATATTCCAGCGAAGCACAAACCAGTTTATGATTTGGGTAGGCAGATTGTTTATGTCCGTACTGAAAAATGCCTCTGCAACATTTTTACCATCAGGCGTTTTTACGAGCACAATGCGTACTGGTAATGGTGGTTTTCCTGCGTGATACCAGAGACAAACGAAAGTCAAACACTCGATTATTTTTTGCTCACCGCCATACCAGTTAACAGTCAGTGTTTGCCATAGTTGTGTAGGGTCGCTGAGTAGACCTTTCAGGTTAATACGGTTACCTTTTATGGGCTTACGACCTCGGGTACCTTCTAGAACAGGTTCAGGAAATTCAAAGATCTGAGCATCTAACCGTAACCGTGATATAAGAGTTACACTTTGTTTAACACATGACCATGCTAAATCCATACAAGCATAAGCACCATCACCAAGGAGGATCCAGGGACGCTTTAACCATCGACTGACAAGCATCATCATTTGCCGTGTCCAATCAATAGACGTTTTATGTCGTCGACCGGCCTTCTCGTTGGATTTTTTAGAAGGTGACAGCACCGTTAAAAACGGTAATGCCCAAGGGCGCTTACACCATGGCAATGGCACAATTAACATCATACATTCCCATTTTAAACCAAAAGAGGTAATAACCTTTGACTGGCTCGAGCGAACTGCATCACGATACACACCTTTTGCCTTTATCTTTTTTCCTTTACGACGTTCGAGTGTTTCGTCAACGGCAATCAAGATTGGCCAAGAGGGTGGCAAGATCTGAACGAGCAGTCCAAGTAATATTTTGCTTAATGCCAAACCATTCCATCGTGCATGGCTTAACACACGGTGATATTTTGAGAAATTAATTTCATTAGCTAATCCCATAACACGCAAAATACTGGTTATCCGCCGTGGTCCACGGCAGAGAATTGCACCAGTGAATAAGGTTTGCAAATTTTTCCATGTTGGTTTTGTAAAATTGGGTGCAAAAGCTGCCAATACTGATACAATTACTCCTGTTAACATCGTTACTCCATGTATTTTGTACAAAAAATCAATAGGATAACGAGTTTTACGCTATTGGCAACTTCATCAGAAGATTAAAATACAACGTATTCATTTGCATGATCGATAATATGGCGAAATTAGGAAGCAAGAAAAGACCAGCAGTTGTACGAGTTAATGACATGGAACGTGCTGCGGACATGATGTGTATTTGCCGAGAGCATGGGTGGCAGGTCATCGTTGGTGTTGAGCCAGATAAATCTGAAGATATTTCTGATGTAGAGAAATTACTCAACCCACCAAAACCAATCAATACGTCACAACTAAAAATAGGTCGAAATGACCCATGCATCTGCAATAGTGGAAAAAAATACAAGAAATGCTGCTTTTCTTTACCAACCTAATAAACTGGATGCAATCAAGAGCTTCTCGAATTTATGCTGAAAACCTATCCATCTCGGTAATGTAGCAGAGAGACTTTTTCATAAAGTCGAGCATAAGGAATGTCTGAAATTTCTGCCATATTGAGATTACCGTTATTGAACGCTTGGGCGATAATCACCGCGTTTTCTCCCATTTTGAGTGCACGGGGTTCTGTAACATATATTTTAAATCCATGTTTTTGATAAAATGCTACAGCGCCAATATTGCTTGTCACACAGGTTAAGTGCAGCTGAGTAACAAGTGACTTTGCATGATTAATAATGGTTTGAATGAGAGCACTTGCGATACCTTGCCCTTTACATTCAGGTCGAGTATACATTCCCCAAATTACACCGCGATGCTTTGTTTTGGCTGAATTTAAGCTATAAAAGCCAGCGCAAGAGACAAGTGAATTATCAACGAACACCCCAAATATATCACTCTTGGTTAAGCTATTTTGAAAATCTAAATCCGGCCAATTTACTTCTTCTTCGTAAGATGAGCCAAAACTTTCAGGTAAATTCTTTAGCGCTTCTAATCGGAGTAATTTCCACGGTTGTGAATCTTCTTGCGTTAGCATCCTTATCTTCATAATCCCACCTCCATCACCGTCACAGTATGCGATTTAAATTCATCCATACCGATTTTCCTCCACCCAAGGCGTTCGTAATAC
>JAPLRK010000051.1 GCA_026399195.1 Legionellales bacterium | reverse complement strand
TCAGTCTTACTCGGTGGATCTGGTCTATTTTTCATGAGGCATGGGTTGGATGACGATAAAACGCAGGTAGGCGTGGTTCATTGAGACTTGGTTTTGGCTTTTTTTTGATCACGGTATTTTCAGAAATTAGGGAATAGGGGCTTTATAACACCTATACCCCCCCGTTAAGGCGCATGGGAAAAAACGATTTATTATTGCACTTAAATATGAAAGCGAAACGGATTATCGCTTTATTGTAGCCACTGATCTTACGTGGCGACACAAGGATGTTGCACAGGCCTATACGTTAAGATGGCTAGTCGAGGTTTTTATCCAGGACTGGAAAGGACATGGAGGTTGGAATACATTGAGCAAGCAACATGGTGTGGATGGCGCTACGAATGGCGTAACGCTTAGCCTGTTGTGCGATCATCTTTTACTCTTACACCCACTACAATCTGCCCGCCTTAAAAACAAACAACCCGGGATGCCCGTTGGTTGCCTGATAGAACATATTAATGCAGCAGCTTTGATTGATGGCGTAAGTCATATTGTTAACGCAGAAGAACCCAAAAAAGAGTTTGATAAATTCAAAGCACTGATGGAAGAGTCCTTGCCCGATCGTTCGTCGACCAAGCATCTCGCTGGGCGAGATCTAGGCAGAATGGAGCCAACACCGTCGCTTCGATATCAAAAAGCTGCCTGATGAAGAGTGTTTTCGCATTTTAACGTCAAAAACTGCGGAACCGAGTATTCATACTATGCGCGATCACAAAGGAAGGCTTTGTGACACGGTTGGATGAGTTGGAGTATATATCAACATCTGACAAGATCAACAACAGAAAAACAGAAAAACAGAAAAACCGAACTTGACAAATCTAAGAACAATCACTAGATTTCATCTCATTAATTAATGGATCAATAATTAACCTTGCAGACAGACTTATCTTTTCTGTCATCGACATAGGCAAAAATGGTAAATCATTGCTCGCCAACCGCGGATAAAATCGCACTCTTTCGCTTGCTTTTTCGAGGCCGTGCAGACGTATACCCTCGCCGATTTGAAAGCCGTACAACCAAAAAATCCGGATATGCACCAGTATGTGGAAATGAATGGGTTCCTGGTGTTTGCGCAAAACCTAAAATTAAATGTCTAGATTGTTCTTTTCGGCGGTTTTTGCCGGTCACAGATGAGGTGATTGCGTGGCATCTTTTAGGTGTTGATAACAGTGATCATGACTTTGTCATGGGTGTATATCCCCTACTGCTGGACGACACTTGTTTTTTTCTAGCTGCGGATTTTGATAAAGGGAGCTGGCAAGATGATGCAGTAGCCTTTTTAAAAATATGTCATCAGATGAATTTGTCTGCTGCGTTGGAGCGATCGCGTTCTGGGAAAGGTGCTCATGTTTGGATATTTTTTGCTGAGGCAATTCCCGCCATCTTAGCGCGAAAACTTGGCTCACATCTTCTCACTGAAACAATGGAGCAGAATCCAGGCATGGGTTTAGATTCTTATGATCGATTATTTCCTAATCAAGATACGTTGCCTAAAGGAGGGTTTGGAAATCTAATTGCGCTACCATTACAAAAAATGGCGCGTAATGCTGGAAATAGCCTATTTGTTGATGAGAGTTTGGTGGCATTTGACGATCAATGGGCGTTTCTTGCCGGGTTACTCAAGGTCAGGCGAGTAGATGTTGAGACAATTGTTGAAAACGCTGAGGCTAAAGGGCGTGTTGTAGGCGTACGCCTTGATATGTCAGAAGAGGATAATCTTACTCCTTGGAGTAAGCTGCCATCACGTCGTGAAATAATTTCGGTCACCGGAGATTTGCCAAAGAAACTGGATCTTATTATTGGAAATGAAATTTATATCGATAAAAATGTGTTAACACCTCCACTTAAAAACCGCTTAATCCGTCTTGCCGCCTTTCAAAACCCGGAGTTTTACAAAGCACAAGCAATGAGGCTACCTGTTTACGATAAACCACGTATTATAGGATGCGCACATGACTATCCCAACCACATTGGATTGCCTCGGGGTTGCTTCGATGACATATATCAGTTACTTAAAGAGTTGAAAATCAAAGTGAGGATGCAAGACGAATTATATAGTGGGCAACCGCTTGTCACGAGCTTCTGTGGTCATTTGCGGCCTGAGCAAGAACTAGCAGCCGAGGCGATGTTTAAATCAGAGATTGGTGTGTTATCAGCAACAACGGCTTTTGGGAAAACGGTTATCGCTGCATGGCTCATCGCAAAACGCCAAGTCAATACATTAATTATTGTGCATCGTAAGCAATTACAGGAGCAATGGATAGAACGGCTGTTAGTTTTTCTTGATTTGCCAAAAAGTGCAATAGGACGAATCGGTGGTGGACGAAGAAAACCAACAGGATTGATTGATGTAGCGGTTATTCAAAGCCTTGTACGTAAGGATGTAGTTGACGATCTGGTCGGCCAATATGGACATTTGATCGTCGATGAGTGTCATCATTTACCAGCGGCTAGTTTTGAAAATGTAGCGCGTTTTGCCAAGGCAAGATTTATCACCGGTTTATCGGCGACTGTTGCACGAAAAGATGGTCGTCATCCGATTATAACGATGCGGTGTGGTCCAATACGGTATCGAGTTAACGCTAAAGAACAGGCCGCCATTCGACCATTTGAACACACGGTTTTTGTTCGCCCAACAACATTTCTTCCGCTGAAACCAAGGAATGAGGATTTACGTATTCAATTCCAAGATTTATATGGGGAGTTGATAGCTGACGTTGAGCGCAACCGATTGATTTGTGAAGATATTAGTCAAGCGGTTCAAAATGGCCGATCGCCCATTGTATTGACAGAGCGCAATGAACATTTAGATTACTTGTTTCAGGAACTTACACCGAAGGTTCAACATTTGATTCTATTGCGTGGAGGGATGGGTCGCAAGGCTATAAATAAAGCAACCGATCATCTCAAAGCTGTCCCTGAGAATGAGGGGCGGGTGCTACTAGCAACGGGGCGGTTTATTGGTGAAGGATTTGATGACGCACGATTAGATACATTATTTCTTACTCTACCAGTGTCTTGGAGTGGAACCATCGCGCAGTATGTAGGAAGATTGCACCGCCTGCATGATCTTAAAAAAGAAGTGCAAGTTTATGATTATGCCGATTTTGCAGTGCCGATGCTTGAGCGAATGTTCAATCGACGATGCCGAGCTTATGAAGCTGTAGGATATAAAATGTTGCTCCCGGCCAGTGCTTCCCCTGGTTGGCCAGCTAATATCCCTCTTCCTGTTGATCCCTCGTGGAAGGCTGATTATGCTACAACTGTGAGACGATTGATTCGTGATGGTGTTGATGAATCACTGGCCAATCTATTTACCCAACTTGCTTTAGGAGATAAGGAAGGGGTCGATCGTGCGCGAAGTGCCTCGGAAGCATTCCTCTATCGCCGCCTTGAGAGTTTGCCAGAAACAATTGGACGTTTTCATCTTAATGTTGAATTGCCAATTCCTTTTGATAGTTCAGGTCACATGGAGATTGATCTACTCTGTGCTGATGCTCATGTTGCCATTGAAATTGATGGTGCACAGCATTTTTCTAACGCCGATGCTTACCGTCGAGATCGACGGAAGGATATTCTATTACAAGAGAATGGTTATATGGTCTTAAGATTTCTAGCTGTAGATGTTGGGAAGTATCTTGATGTTGTTCTGGATACTATTCTTCGTGCTTTATCCCGAGGTGATCTCCAAATTAATAAGTTAACACTGGGGCAAAATAAATGAAGCTAGAATTACAAACCATATATGATGTTACTCTGGATAGTGTAAAAAAATTTGAGGGATCATGCGTTCATGGAACAATCTGACTTAGAGTCGTTATTAAACCTGTTGATTGCTAGTTGGGAAAATGAAGTGGTTGAGTTTAAACAACCAGACCATTCTTACCCTACCATTAAAATTGGCCAATATTTTTCAGCTTTATCCAACGAGGCCAATTTGCGGAGTGATGAAAAAGCTTGGTTGATATTTGGCGTTAATAATGCCTCTCGCACAGTTAAAGGTACTGATTATCGATCGGAAAATGATCATTTGCAGAGTTTGAAGCGCCAAATCGCACAGGGCACTGAGCCTTCCATCACGTTTCGTGACGTTCATGAGTTGCACACTGAAAAAGGCCGTGTATTGCTGTTTGAAATTCCAGCCGCCCCTTTCGGGATCCCTATTGCTTGGAACGGGCATTATTATGCCAGAGCAGGTGAAAGTCTAACTAGTCTTGGATTAGACAAGCTGGATCGCATTCGAGCACAAGTTGGATTATCTGATTGGACGGCGCAAATAGTTGCAGATGCGACGATAGAACATCTGGATCCCTATGCTTTGAAAAAAGCTCGCGAAGCATTTGCGCAAAAATATGTGAATCGTTTTAACCTGGATGATGTTATGAGTTGGTCAGATGCCATGTTTCTTGATCGCGCAAAACTCACCACCGGCGGTAAGATAACGCGTACCGCCTTACTTTTATTGGGCCGTCCTGAATCCGCTTATTTTCTTTCCCCATATCTTGCACAAATGACTTGGAAGCTTGTGGGAGAGGAGCGTGCCTACGAGCATTTTGGCCTCCCTTTTTTGCTAACAAGCAGTTTGCTTTACCACAAAATCAGAAATGTACAATTAAGAATATTGCCTGAAAATGAATTGGTTGCGATTGAGCTTGCCAAGTATGAGCAAAAAATTGTATTGGAAGCCTTGCATAATTGCATTGCACACCAAGATTATTCATTGCATGCACGGATCATCGTTACTGAATTTTTAGACCGATTGGTGCTTGAAAATGTAGGCTCTTTTTATGAGGGGAGCCCGAGTGATTATATCTCCGGGCACAAGACCCCACGACGTTATCGTAACCCTTTTTTAACACAGGCCATGGCTGAACTGGGCATGATTGATACCATGGGGTGTGGAATCCATGAAATGTACGCGGGGCAAGCTCGTCGTTATTTTCCCTTGCCTGATTATGATTTAACAGAGCTTCACGCAGTAAAGATGACCATTTATGGCCGTATTGTCGATCTGGCTTACTCGAGAATGTTGATTCAAAAAACAAATTTAACACTTGAAGATATTGTTGCACTGGATCGCGTGCAAAAGCATCTGTCATTAAGTAATGACGCCATAAAACACTTGAGGCGTGAAAAACTAATAGAAGGGCGTAAACCTAACTTTTATGTTTCAGCTTCAATTGCAACCGCTACGGCCACCACTGTTGATTATATTCATACTCGAGCTCAAGATAATGGTTATTATCAAAAGTTAATTATTGATTACTTGGACAAGTTTGGAACTGCAACTCGAGAAAAAATCGACAAGCTCCTATGGAGCAAATTGAGTGATGCACTGGATGATACCCAAAAACAAAATAAAATCACTTATCTGATCACACATATGCGTAGCAAAGAAATGATTTTAAATACAAGTTCTCGTAAATCTCCCATTTGGACATTGAATAAAAAGGAATAAATCAATAATAAATCAATAATAAAAAGTATGCATTTTGGAGTGACGTTTTAAAATCCCTATAAATATCATGGCGTTATAAATTATTCGTCAGGAATAATATAAATAATAAAAAGTATAGGAAATTATAAAATGGGCGGCACTCAGCCTGAACACACAATCTGATGGATTTCTATGCCCATCTTTGATCCACAAACAAAATAAATAATTTAAATTCAATGCGTTACGATCGACAAAAAACGTTTTGGGTCACTACACATTTTAAATTTTGATATCATTTAAATGAAGGTTTTTTCAGTTTTTTCAGTTTTTGCAGGAGATGTGGTGAGACCCAATGCTTGATAGATAGCCATTTGTTCCGCATTTGGCGAGCTTGTTTTTCTAATTTTAACGATCTGCCCATTTTCTAGTTTCATGCTACTGGTAATTCGAGATTGTGTTGATAAAATTTCACGCAATGTTTGCCAGCTAGAGTGGATCCCTTTTTCTTGTGAGTGGCAATAAAGTTCCAATTCGTTCGTCGTCTTATTATTAACCAACACCGCCTCAACTCGGTTATTTTTTTCCTCTTTTAAAATAACTGGTGTCTCTATGTCAGGCATCTGA
>JAPLRK010000008.1 GCA_026399195.1 Legionellales bacterium | reverse complement strand
TTAAATCGTGCCCCCTGGATTTTAGTTGGAGATGGTGCCTATGCCTGCATGGAGTTGGCCAAAACCTGTGTAAAAAGTGGCGCTACACTTATATCAAGATTACGGCTGGATGCGCAATTGTATGAATTCCCCAATGTCAAACCGGTGGGAAAACGCGGAAGGAATCAAGTTAAAGGCTTGCGTATTCAGCTCAAGGAATTACTGTCAGATCCAAGCCAAACATGGCAAATGCTTACAGTAAAGTGGTATGGTGGTGAACAAAGAGCCATTGAGTGCTTAACCTTTGAATGCCTGTGGTATCATGCTGGTGAATTACCTTTAAAGCTGCGAATTGTGCTGGTTAAAACACCGGGTGGTAAAAATGAGGCTGAGACATTTTTTAGTACGGATATTACAAACTCACCAACGCAAATTATCGAGTGGTTTGTGTTGCGCTGGAATATAGAGGTCACGTTCGCAGAGACCCGCGCCCATTTAGGCATAGAGACTCAGCGACAATGGTCAGATAAGGCTATTGCAAGAACAACGCCGATGCTGATGGTGCTGCTCTCAATATTGGTACTGGTTGCCGTTAAAATGGATGAAACCAAAAAATTATTAGTGCAAGAAACAACGTCATGGTATGACAAAAAAGGCGAGCTAACTTTAGCTGATATTATCATGATCATAAGAAAATCAATATGGGTGAAAATGTATTTTTCAATGTCTAAAAATCACGGAAATAATACGGACTCTTTAAAAATAACCGAAAAAAATGCTAACTTATTGATTTATCAGCTCGCCTTCGCCGCATAATTGGCTAAACTCGAGGATAAGTGATAGGCATAGTTGAAAATTCTCCCAGGAACAAATATCGAAATTTACGTCGGCTTAGCGGACTGAGTCATTAGAGTTATCTTTTCTATCTCACTATCCGATAATATGTTAATTATAGGACAGATCTTAAAATAAGGGATAGAGTGCTTGTCCCCGTTGCTACTGGCTCACCATCAGGAATCAATCTCCAAGATGTAAGATACTTGTCGAATTCATTCATCGCTCATCATTTCCTCGTTGTACAAAATTCAGCCACTAAATCCTTGTGCTGCTTTCGCCAAATCCATCGCCGCAAACTTCCCATTCTCTCGACCAATAGCAACAGGCAAACCAGCACGATCATCAGTATAAACCCTCGCCTCAAAACGAGCACGAGAAATAGCCACATAAAAAACATCTTTAGCTGTTGTACGACTTTGCGCATGAGCGTCAATCAATACACGATCCGCGGTGAGTCCCTGACTGCTGTGGACGGTGGTGGCGTAGGCATAATCTATGTGCAACGGTGATGCTGGATCTAAGGCCATAGAGCGCTTGCCATCCGTTACTATGAGTTGCTGAGGGGAGACAGAGGTCACCTTAAAGCGATCCCCATTGGCCACATCTAAGTCTTTATCATTTCGTGTGATACGTATCAAATCGCCTGGCGATAGCTCTTTTTTATCGGGCTCATAAACCGAAAGCTTGCGGTAGGTCATGGGGTTAAACGCAATGATTTGTTGGTTTTCAATCGAGCGAACATGCAAACGATTGCCGGCTGATGTATTTTCTACGCGATAAAGCTTGCCGCGGGTTAATCCGCAACGGAGATAATCCCTTTCTGGCTGGATAATATCCCCGATGCGGTAATGTTTGGCATACATTCTTTCAGCGATGGTTGTATCACGGCGAGTTAGGGTATCGCAGTGAAGCCCGGTACCCTCCAAATTTAATAGCATGCGAACTTGTTGATTGATGTCACGGCGCGCTTCATTGGTGCCTGAAACGATGATCGTTCGTGTTTGCTCATCATGAGACAAATGTGCATAATCTGAAGCGATGGTGGCTCGTCGAGTTTGATGGTTTTTGATTTCAATCACAGAGTGAATATGGGCCAAAGCCTGCCTAGACTCGCCCATAGCCGCCAATTCAACGGCTTTTTTTAAACTAAAATTCTTTTGTCGTTGAATGATATCCATGCGTGCTGTACTCATCCCAGCGGTTTGTAACTGCTCAAAGGGTCGACCTGCTTCTATGGCTTTGGTTTGTGCCGTATCGCCCAATAACACAATGCGACTTCCTGCTTTCGCCGCAAGTTGAAGTACTTTTTCCATCAAGCGGGTGGGCACAACCCCTGCTTCGTCAATGATCAAGACCGTTTTCGAGTGAATGTTTTTGTCTTTGGCCCTGATGAAAGACGCTAGCGTGCTGGCCTTGACATTGAGCGATTGCAAGGCTTTGACTTGGTTACTATAAGGTGCCAACGCGCGGACCTCAAACCCTTGTGCTTCCAAGATTTGTTTGGTTTTATCCAACATATGGGACTTGCCTGTGCCTGCGAAGCCTTGTACTCCAACCACTCGATGGTTGGTTGTGAGAATCAGTTCGGCTGCCTTGATTTGCACTGTGTTCAAATCGGATTTCTTCAACAGTTGGTTTGCTTTTTCTTTTGCAAGAATCGGGTTCAAAGTGTGACGACCTTCTCGCTCAATGCGTAATATGGTTTCTTCTCGCTGCAAAGCCGTGGGCGTGGTATAACGCGCTTCACTTTTGATAAGTTGCCCATGCTTTATTGCATCATCAATTTGTGTTTTAGCCTGATGGGAAACAACCCCCGTTGTGACCAAATCCTCGACCCATTTGGCTCGGGTTAATGAAGCGCCACTCACAGCATCTGCAGGATGGTACAAAGGAGCTTCTTGAATCAACTCTCCTTTTATAATGCTAGCCACCATCTCTTTTTCTATGGCCACCCATGTCGCACGCCCCACGGCATGTTGAAGCGCTAAGTCCATCAACTCTCGCTCAAATAGAATGGACTGGCGCTCGGTAAGATGTTGAGTCGCATAGTGTAAGGATTGCTTGGCTGCCTCTTCTGATGGGACTTGCTCGTTGTACCTTGGATGAACTCCTTGGTTTGGTATTTTTTGAAAAGAAATCCCAATTTCCGAAGCTTGTTGTTGCCATCCCTGGTGCAAAGAGGCTCTATCAAGCATTGTTTTACTACGACGACTTTGTAAAGCGGCCTGTTGCTTCTGAAGGCTGGTCGCGGTATCTCTATCGAATCCTTTGGCGTTTAAATGCGCCTCCACCTCCTTGGAGCGATGACTGAACGCTTCAATTTGCTCTCTTGTGATGTGGGCAAGCTCAAAATTACCGTCTCGGCCAAAGGTGAGCTGATAGCCTAATTGTTGCAGGCCTGCTGCCAACTCTGAATTATAGATGGCGCCTAAAAAGCGAGTCGATTTGATGATCTCATCATTTTTTAAG
>JAPLRK010000055.1 GCA_026399195.1 Legionellales bacterium | reverse complement strand
ACCTATGTCTTGTGATGCAACGATTCCCCAAGGAATATTTCATGACGATTTTGATTGGCATGGGGATTATTTTTGGTGGCTCAACGCTGTACTCCACAGTGGTTGGGTAACTGATGGACAGCCAAGAGCTCAACATCAACCCCATATTCGGTGCGTTAACGCGACCTGCCATGACCGCAGGCGTGACTTTTGAATACCATATGTTGAATTTAACCGCCTCGATGTGTGTGTTCATTGGCTTGTCGCCTTTATATGGATTGGTCTTTGTGCCGTTGCACCTGTTTGGCTGGGTTGTCTGCCGTTACGACATTCATTTTTTCAAAATTTGTTCCAAACGATTTTTTGGCCTCCCTCAGGTTCCGAATCACAAACGATGGAGGGTGCGCGCTTATGACCCTTTCTAACTCTCTGAAAGTCATCCGACAAGAAACCTCTGTTTCATCGCTTTTCCCGGTGACGCACTTAAATTCTCCGACGATATTTGAATCGAAGGCAGGGTTTATAGGTTCCGTGATTCGTTTAACGGGTGTTCCCTTTGAAATCGAAGAGCCCATCACGTTGAACCATCAAAGTTTTTTATTACATCAGGCTTTTGCTGCGCTTGACGAGCGATTCATCGTTTATGTGACGGCCCATCGACAAAAAACAAGCAGTATGCTCGATGGCGAGTTTAAACCAGGCTTTCTGAGTGAATTAAACAGGCGCTATCACGCGCGCTTTCAACATCAGGCGTTATACACCAACACCTTGTATTTGACCGTGGTTCTCAAAGGGGATACCTCCACCAAGACAGCCACCTGGTTGGAGCGCGCCAAGCATTGGGTTGATTTAGGTTCGCGTGAGATGGCAAGTCATCGTCGTGAAGCCCAAATGGCTACCTTGACACAAAGCATGCAACAGCTACAAGCCAATCTGACATCGTTCGGAGCTGCCCTGTTAGGGGCGAGTGAACTCATTGGATTTTTAAGTTTGGTGGTGAATGGGGGGCAGATGTTGGCCCACCAAACACCACTTTTTGCTCATGCTATTGCAAAAAGCATTCCCGATATCTTCAAAGCAGAAAATAAATACCCTGAGGGACATTTGGGTCAATACGTCAGCCGTTATCAGCTGCTCTTTGGGGACCACATCCAATTTCAAGGCAACACACGCTCCGATGTGCGGTTTGGTACGATGTTGAGCCTAAAAAAATACCCAACCGTTACGGCAAGCATTCTCATCGATTCACTGTTGTCGATGGATTGTGAATTTATCGCCACCCACACCTTCGCGCCCGTTGGGCGTGAAGCGGGTCTTCAAAGCATCATGCAAAAGCGCTCTAAATTGGTGAATGCCGAAGACAAAGCGCTGAGTCAACTGGATGCTTTGAGTGATTTAGAAGATGGTGTGGCCAGTGAGACTATTTTATTGGGCGCTCATCAACACACCCTCATGTTGCTGGCAGAAACCAAAGGCGCGCTAGAAGACATGATATCAGAAGCGACCAAGCGTTACGCAAGTAGCGGCATTGTGGTCGTCAAAGAAACATTAGGCCTGGAGCCTGCCTTTTGGAGTCAGCTTCCTTGTAATCATCACCTGATTACCAGAGCATCTCTCATCACATCCCTAAATTTCGTTGATTTTTGCCCGCTCCATAACACGCAAACAGGCTACAAAGGGGCAAATCATCTAGGTAGTCCCGTGACGCTATTGGAAACACCTTCCAAAACGCCCGTGTTTTTCAACTACCATAGTAAGGGTTCTAAAACCAATCCTTCCAAAGGCCACGCGGCCATTTTTGGGGGAAATAACGCCGGTAAAACTACGTTGGTGAATTTCTTAGATGCGCAGATGGGTCGGTTTGGAGGTCGAAGCTTTTTCATCGACAGAGATGAGTCATCCAAGATTTATATTTTGGCCTGTGGCAACAGTCGATACACTCAAATTGCACCATCCAATCCCATCGCGATGAATCCCTTAAAACTACCGGACACCCCAGACAACCGTGCTTTCCTGAAAAACTGGTTTGCAACCCTCATTCAAGAAGAAGGAGAAACAACCCTCCCCAGCGAGCTTGCAGAAACCATCAACAATTGCATGGATTACGCGTTTGAACAGTTGTCGCAAGAATTCAGAACGCTAAGCCATGTCAGCCAATTTCTACCCATCGACTTTCCCCGTTGGCCTCACTTGAGAAAATGGCTTAAACATGACGACAAACGAATAGATGGCGAATTTCATTGGCTCTTTGACAATGAGGATGACGCACTGAATTTTGATTTTGATAAAGTGGGCTTTGATGTGACTTATTTGATGGACCAAGTATCACATTTGATTTCAACACCAGTTTATTTATATCTGATGCACCGCATGCGCCAATGTTTGGATGGCAGGCTCACATCCTTTGTCATTAGCGAGGCCTGGCAACTGTTTGCATCCCCCTATTGGGTGAAGTGTTTGGCCGAGTGGCTCCCAACCATTCGCAAGAAGAACGGTCACTTCATCTTCGATACCCAGTCGCCCAAAACCATCACCTCATCGCCCATCAAACACATCGTTTTGGATAACTTGGCAACGATGATCATCTTCCCCAATCCCTTGGCCGACAGGGAGACCTATATCGAGCACTTAAAGCTCACTGAGTCTCAATATTTGGCCACCAAAGAGGCAATCCCTGAATCACGGGTGTTTCTCTATAAACAAGAGCATGAGGCACTTCTTTGCAAACTTAATTTAGCGGATGTCAGTGATTGCATTCGTGTGCTGTCAGGCAATGCGAAATCGGTGAAATTGATGGATGAGATTATGTCTGAAGTGGGCCACGAGCCTGAAGTTTGGTTGCCTTTGTTTTTAGAAAGGAGCGCCTACTGATGCATAAATCTTTGGTCTTTGCTTTGTTGTTGTCTTTGAGCTCCATCGGACATAGCGATATTCTCGGTGTGGAAGACGCGCAGATGATCATCATCGCTATGAAACAATTAAACGAACTGCGATTACAGTATCGCGTACTGATGGACACCTATCAAAACGCACAAAGCCAATTAGACCAACTCACCCAACTTAAATCGATGAATAGTGGCCATTATGGCTTTGGGGATTTGAACAACAATCTCGATTCCTTACAAAGCTGGCAATCGCCCGTCAGCACTTGGCAGGATGCCTTGCAAAATTTATCCGGTGGCAATCCAGACCGTTATCAAACGCTGGTGGAGGCCTATGAAAAAAATCATCCCACATTGAATGAGGCGAACTATGCGCGCTCCACCACGCCTGAACATGCCGCACGTTTCAAAGAAGACAAGGCGGTCAATCGTGCGGTGCGAGTACAAACCACAGAAAGCTATAACGACATCAACAAACACATGGCAGCCCTTCAAAAGCTTGCCCAACAGATTGAAAAAACACCCAATACCAAAGGGGCGATTGATTTGAATTCAAGATTGGTTACAGAACTTGGATTCATTCAATTGACGAGTTTGCGACTACAAGCCCTCATGAGTCAGCAGGTTTCGCAAGATAGTTTGTCTGAATTACAAGACAGCGCTGAAATGGCGCAGTTTAATCGATTCAAGTAAGGAGTCACAGATGTCGTGCAAATGGTTAGTGATGGTTTTGGTTTTCACACTCTTAAGTGGTTGTTCAAAACCACCTGATTTAGAAGCCCCATGCCGAGATTTTGGAAAATTTTGTTCGCAACAACCGATTAATGAAGAATGATGAGCACACTTTCTTACGACAATTTCGTGGTCAATCTAGCCAATGAAATCGATGGGATGACCCATCATTTTGTGTTTGATGGGTATGCAGCCCTCGCATCCTTTTTAAGAGCACCCCTGGGTGCTGCGATTGTGCTTTATATCGTGCTGATGGGCTATGCCATGTTGCGTGGGTTGGTGAAGACACCCCAGCAAGAGTTTTTCAAATTCGTTTTTCGGGCGGGTCTGATTTACATGACGGCCATGAACTGGGACTTTTTTGCATCTTTTATCAGGGATTTTTTTGTGGTGGGTAGTGAATCCATTGCCACTACTTTGATGCAGGCCGTACACCATTCTTCAGGAGGCTCCATCAACCAAAGCTTACAAAATGTCTTGAATGACATCTTCACTTTGGGCGGTGATTTGTTTGAAGCAGGCTCCTTTCGAAAATTAACTCCCTATTTTGCGGGGTTCATGGTGCTGCTCTCCGGCAGCATCACTGTGGGCCTGGCTTTTATTGAAATTGTGGTTGCCAAGCTCATGTTGGCGGTCGTTTTGTGTACGGCCCCCTTATTCATCATCTTGACCTTGTTTGACCAAACCAAATTGTTTTTTGATCGCTGGCTTGGGGTCTTGGTCGGTTTTTCTTTGGTACTGGTGTTTGTTTCAAGTGTGGTGGGTCTTTGTGTGCATTTGTTGCATTGGGTGGCCTCTGGCTTGTTGAACAACCCAGACCAGTTAAAAGCGGCTATATGGGTTCCTATTTTTATTGTGGCAAGTCTTTGCGTGATAGGCATCACGGAGGCCGCGTCCATCGGTAAGAGTATCGGTGGGGCATTTGGCTCATCGGGAGGGGCTGCGATGGTTGGGGGATTCATTGGCGGCAGTTTAGGTGCCATGGCGTTTACGCAAAAACCCATGAATCTCGCACGCATGGGGTTGAGTGGCGGATTACAAAAAGGCAAACAATTGGGGGCATCGAGCAAAGCGATGATTCAAAGAATGCAGCAAAACTTAAGAAGGGGGCAGTCGTGAGCCAGAGCAATCATTTAAACGCTTATTTTAAGCGAGCGAGCAGTTGGGCCGATGACCAATTTGGTCGGGTTGAACAGTCATGCCGCCGTTATCAAGCGGCCTTTTTGGTCGCGATGGGATGCAACCTCGTGTCCATGTGCGTGATAGGCATGCTCGCGCACTATCAAACGGTGGTGCCGATGCTCATTCATCATTACGATAATGGCGTGACGACCGTTGAGCCTATCGCTAACGACCATGTGCCTCTCAATCACGCACAAGTTGAAAGCGACATCGTACGCTACATTCAGCATCGAGAGGCTTATGACGTATCCAGTTATCGGGCGCAATTTGAGTTGGTAAATTTGCTCTCGGACAACACGGTGGAAAAAGAGTATTTGACTGAACAGGATAAGTCCAATCCAGCGGCCCCTATTCGCATGCTGGGCAATCATGTGAAACGTGAGGTGCATATCTACAGCATCAATTTTTTAGACGCCATGCTTGCCAATGAAAAAGACATTCACAAAGACCATCACTCATTGGCCGAAGTTGTTTTTAGTCTAACTGACGTTGATAAGCTGAGCGGTAAAACCACGGTTTCACATTTTAACGCGATGATTTCCTGGCACTACAGAGCCCCTCCTGAGTCCCCTCAAAGCCGTTGGCACAATTGGGATGGCTTTGAAGTGACACGCTACAGCAAACAACCCCGTCAAGTGGAGGCGCATTCATGAACAAGTTCAGATTCAGTTTGGTTCTGTTGGCCACAGTGGCTACGAGTCACGCACAAAACAATCCAAGGTCTTTTTCAACAGATACACGCATCAAGCAAGTCGTGTATCAAGATAATAATGTTATTCCGGTTCAAGGCGTGACCTTCACCACCACTCAAATTCAGTTTGGTGAGAGCGAGCGCGTTCTTGATATTGAGGGAGGAGACAGTGCCGCCTGGATGGTGACTTATCACCCGGAACTCAGCAACATGCTGTTTGTAAAACCCACCATTGTTGATTCTCACACGAACATGACCGTGATTACCAATCAGCATGCCTATTATTTTCACTTGGTGAGCAACAAGACGCTGGATAAAACAAACGCATACCCAACCTATGCATTGAAGTTTACTTATCCAAAGCCCACACCGACCAGAACAGTTTCCCATGAACCCTCACCACCCAAAGCGCTCAACACAAGTTATCGCTTCAGTGGTAGTCCACAGTTGGCACCTAAACACGTGTTTGATGATGGTCAATTCACCTACTTTGAATTTAGCACCACAGGAGCTGTCCCCGCTATTTTTGCGATTGATAATAAAAACGCCAAAGAATCCACCGTGAATACTCGCCGACAAGGCAAGTACATTGTGGTTCAACGCTTGGCCCCGCAATTTACCTTAAGACAAGGGGGGCAAACGACGTCTGTGTTTAATGCCCGTGAAATCAACCGTATTGAGCAAAACAAGAGGCCGCAATGAGTGAACTTCATGACAAAGAGAGCTTAGGTAGCCGCACGCAAGTGGCTAAAAATCCGCGCATGGCAAAGGTTAAAGACAAACTGTTGCTACTGGGTGTGATTGGCGTTTGTGTGATGATTGTCGTGGGTGGTTTATGGCCGAAACACAAGACAACCCAAGACCGTGCCGCAGATGAGAAGCAGGATGCAAGCTCGGCATTGAATCAAAATATGGCGTTGATTGCAAAACTCAAAGAACATCGTGAGCGACTTCAATCCGGTGACCATGGGAGCCGCTCAAGTCATCCGCCGTTGTTAAAGAGGGTACGCATAAAAGTCGTTAGTAAGGAGACACTTGCGCGGATGAATGCCCCTTCCACTTTTTTCACTGTGGGAGCAGGAGAAGTGCATGCCTCCTCAAAAACAGAAGGCAAAACCTTGCTTGGCCATGACGGCAATTCTGAATTTCTCAATCAACAAAATGATATTGCCTCTGTGTCTGCGAAGCAATTACCCCATCCAGCCCTCACAGTTCCCGCAGGTGAGATGATCCCGGCAACCTTGGAAACCGCCATCAACTCGGAGTTAGCAGGCATGGCTCGCGCCATCACCACGCGGGATGTCTACGCCTTATCAGGGAATAAAATGCTCATCCCTAAAGGCTCCACGTTGGTGGGGCAGTTTAATGCAGCAGTGACTCAAGGCCAAAACCGCATCTTTGTCGTTTGGGATAGAGTACAAATGACCAACGGGGTGATTGTAACACTCAACAGCCCAAGTGCTGATGCCATAGGGCGCTCAGGGCAAGCCGCAGACACGATTGACCGACATTTCTTTGAGCGCTTTGGAAGCGGGGTTTTATTATCCGTCCTGGGGGCATACACGGCCACCGGTGGGGTGAATGGCCAAACTGAATATAACTCAATGGCGCAATATCGCATGAATGTTGCCGGTGGGTTCCAACAAGCGGCGAATCAAACGTTGCAACAAGACATGCAGACCAAACCCACGCTACAAGTTAATCAGGGTGCTCAAATCAATGTGTTTGTGGCCCATGATTTGGATTTTTATCGTGTGGCTAAAAGGATTTGATGTGATGAGTGCTTGTTTTGCGCCAGGGGTTGCAGGTTTATTGTCACCACTACAGGAGTTTCTGGATGACACACACGTCTCAGAAATCCTCATCAATCGACCTCAAGAGGTTTTTGTCGAGCGAGATGGCGTGATGTTACGGTTTGAGTTGCCGGTCTTAACGCCCTATTTTTTACGGCGCTTGTTTATGTTAATCGCCAATGAGAACAAGCAAACCCTTTCAGAAACATCACCCTTATTGTCTGGGAATTTGGATGATGGCTCACGGGTGCAATTGGTGATTCCTGAAGCATCACAACATGAAGCCTTGTCTATTCGAAAATTTACCCTTCATGACCTTGGGTTTGACGAGTATGCTCGTCAAGGGTTCTTTAATGGCACTCATGGGACAACCGAGCAAGACGTTATCTTAAAATCCCTTTATGAGGCTCGCGACTGGCCGAAATTCTTAACAGCAGCCATTCATGCCAAGAAAAACATCATCATTTCAGGTGCCACCTCTTCAGGAAAAACTACGTTCTTAAATGCTTGTGTGGCGCTTATCCCTCACGATGAACGTCTGATTACACTCGAAGATACTTATGAAATCAAGGTCCCTCACCTCAACATTGTGCGTTTAAAAGCACTCAAGCAAATGGGCGATAGAAGCTCTGGGGTTAGCATGCAAGACTTGGTGCAAGCCTCGCTAAGATTAAGACCTGACAGAATCATCATGGGAGAAATTCGAGGCAAGGAAGTTTTTGATTTTGTATCGGCATGTTCCACAGGCCATAACGGCTCACTTGCCACCCTTCATGCGGACCATCCCAAAATGGCTTTCATGCGAATGGCGCAGCTTTATAAATTAAACAACGTGCCGGGCATGCTGGATGCTGATATCCATCACATCCTACATGAGGTCATCGACATCATCGTCCAATTGAAGAAAACGCCCCATGGTCGTCAGATGACTGAGGTGTATTACAAAGGTGTTGAGCATAGAGAACCATGCGCACAGCGCATGGAGAAAAGGTGACCTTCTTTGGTGGCGTCGGTGAAGAATGTGACTTCAGTCGATCAGCGAAAATGACCTTGTACTCCTTAAATTTGGTCATACACAATACGCACCCAAGGGGTTCACTTAAGATATTGAAAAATAATGACATTGTTTTATATGGCGTAAAACTTTCGTAGTGTTCAACCACTACGACATGGGTCAACAGGCCTGGTAAGTCATGCCTTTTTGACACTACAAGCAGCACTACACGTGAGGGGGCATGATGACTTTGAGTGATCCAATCCAATTAAGGCTGAAAAGTGACAAGCAATTATTTTATCAAGACGAAGCGGCAAGGCTCGGAAAGGCAATGTCTGTCTATCTGCGCGAGCGTTTAGAGGCAAGTGATGAAACGCATGAAGCCATTGCAAGCTTGCGATGCGAGGTGGCAAGCTTAAGGCTGATGTTGGAGGATTTGGGGATGCCAAAATCCGCGCCCGGAAATATTGAGCCAACACTCTTGGAAATTTTGCTTTTGTTGCGCCAAATCTGCAGGCCTGAGCATCTCAAAATTGCCCAAGGTGAATTGAACCGACTGGGACTCACATTAAGGACATCATGAAAAAACATCAGATGTATGCAGCAATCCTATTGACCATCCCAATGCTTTGTTGGTTCTTGGCGGTGGTCGTGACAGAGCCTTTATATCCACCTAGGATTTTGGCCTTACTTGAGGTGATAGAGCAAACCCCTTCAAGCCCGCTACTCTTAGGGGCTTTACTCATTGGATTGGGTTTGGCCATGCTTGTGTTAAAGACTCTCACAAGACTCTTGCACTCAGAATTCCAGGGCGCCCCATTTAGAACCTTCATTCGCGGGTGCCAAATGGTGAGCGGCAGGAAATTACGTCGACTCACCAAATCCTGTGAGGCGCAAATATCAATAGCCAGGATTCCTATGCCTAAAAAAATTGAGCCCTTGCATGTGCTCATCAATGGAGCCACAGGAACTGGTAAATCTGTCTTACTTCGCGAATTGGTTTTTAGTGCTCTTTGTAGGGGTGATCGAATGGTCATCGTTGATCCCAATGGAGATATGCTTTCAAAGTTTGGAACGGATAACGACCTCATTCTCAATCCCTATGATGGGCGTACTCAAGGATGGTCTTTTTTTAATGAAATTCGAAATGACTATGATTTTCATCGATACGCGCTGTCTATCGTGCCCAGAGGACGCACCGATGAGGCTGAAGAATGGGCCAGTTATGGACGCCTACTTTTACGAGAAACCGCTAAAAAATTAGCCCTGATTGGCAATCCATCCATTCAGGCTTTGTTTCACTGGACCACCATTGAGGCGCCTGAAAAGCTAAGAGAATTTCTAGAAGGCACCTTGGCTGAATCTTTGTTCGCAGGCTCTAGTGAAGCCACACGCGCCTTGTCTTCAGCACGATTCGTTTTATCTGATAAGCTTTCTGAACATCTCAGCATGCCTGCGGGTGAATTCAGTATTCGCTCATGGCTAGAGCAGAAAAATACGGGCAACCTTTACATCACTTGGCGAGAAGACATGAGCGTGGCATTGAAACCTTTGATTTCAGCTTGGGTCGATGTGTTGTGTACTTCCGTTTTATCTTTACCAGAACATGATGCACGGCCTATTTGGCTTATCATTGATGAATTGGCTTCCCAAGGGGCGTAAACATGGGTTACGTGTGGTGGCAGGGTTACAATCGACCTCCCAAGTCAATGATATTTATGGTCCAACAGCCGCGCAAACCCTGCGCTCCTGTTTTAGAACGTTGGTGGTATTAGGCGGCTCTAGAACCGATCCAAAAACCAATGAAGACATGAGCCTTTGCTTGGGCGAGCATGAGGTTGAGCGAGTTCTTTATAACCATAATGAAGGCATCAAAACAAGCCGAACGCGCTCGGTGCAAACTGTTCGTGAACGAGTGGTGACTCCAACAGAATTAGCCCACTTACCGGAATTAACGGCTTATGTGGCGTTTGCTGGTGCTTTCCCCATCACGAGGGTCCCGCTCAACATTCAACAATACCCACAAACGATGCTTGCTTTTGAAGGGTGCTCCCCATGCTCAGCCATAAGCTCTTAACCCGGAAGGACATTGGCAAGGCTGCGAACTATTACCTTGATGCGGTGGATGACTATTATGCTAAAACGCTGGATTCAACGGCCTGGCAGGGTAAGGGAGCCGTGGTTCTTGGATTGGAAGGAGCCATTGAGTCAGAACGGTTCCGTGAATTATTAGCAGGACGCATTGATTCACACATATCCATCAATCGCGCATCCATCCGTTCGGACAGCAAAACCCGTCTAGGGATTGATTTGACGTTCTCAGCGCCAAAAAGTGTTTCCTTGCAAGCCTTGGTCTATGGGGATATTGAAATCATCAAGGCCCATGAATACGCCGTTGAACGCGCCATCGAGATGGCAGAGACAAGAGCCCAAGCGCGAAAGAAAATACAAGGTCAATCCATGATTGAAGTAACCGGCAATCTTGTGGTGGGAAAATTTCGCCATGAAACGAGTCGCGCACAAGATCCACAACTGCATACCCATGCCATTGTGATGAACTTAACGCAACGCAGTGATGGTCAATGGCGTGCCTT
>JAPLRK010000079.1 GCA_026399195.1 Legionellales bacterium | reverse complement strand
TTTTATTATTTTAGATTTTAGTGAAAAGTCACGAAATTGTTGGTGGTTGTCAATAACGGGGTTGACCGAATACTTACAAAAAAATTGTGAGTATGCTAACTAAAATGGCGCAAAGAACAGAACTACCGAGCAAGGGCGCGGGCACGTAACTTCAGACCCGTGTTTGTCCAAAAGCCAGTTATTTAGAAGTCCAGTAGTAAAATTGTGCGAAAGAATAGTTTAAAAAGACGCTGAAACGCACTGTAGCATGGGCCTTATTTATTTACCCAGAACTCCTGAATTATAAGGAAGGAAGAGACGCTCGCTTGTGATCCTCTCCCAAAAGCAGGTATTATCGTTATTTAGAGTCTCTTTGAGGCCTTATATATTGGTGAAGTGGGGGTCAATGATGCTAGCGAATTGGAGTTTGGTGCTCAATGTCCTGTTACTGATGGGGGTTGTTATTGCGATTGGGCGCATGATGAAAGAGAGAAGTCAAAATACTCAAGTGCCAAATTACCAGCCACCGATTGGTCCGGTTGGGGTTCCTCATCATGATGATATTATTGCTGTGCGTAAAATCAACCGTGAAGAGTCTGCGGTACCCCCTGTGGCTCAATCTCCGAGTTTTCCTACGTTTAGGCCTGGTCTGAAATCTTTTAAGAAATTTAATGATAATGGTGGTGTTCATTCATTCAACCAGAACCCAGTTGAAAAAAAATCTGCGGCGTTGGGTGCGTCTGAATCTTCTCTCGTCATGTTTTTGTTGGCAAAAGAAAATCGCCAATTGGCCGGTTATGAGTTGTTACAGACGGTTCTTGCAGCAGGCTTGCGATTTGGTGATGGGCATTTGTTTCATCGACATCAATCACCCAATGGGCAAGGGCCTGTGTTGTGTAGTTTGGCCGCAGCCACCGCAAGCGGTGTTTTTGATATGCAAAACATCGGTGCTTTCAGTGTGCGTGGCTTGTGTTTGTTTATGCATGCGTCTGGAAATCTCACCATCGATGCGGAACGTTTTGCCATTATGTTGGATACGGCGAAGCAGTTGAGTGAGGGGCTTGATACCTATCTATTAGATGAAAAACGACAGCCTCTGACTGACGCGAGTATACAGAATTACCATAGAAAATTAAGTTTGGTAGATGCTTTGGATGTTGTGTGATGAGGTCTGGTGATGTCTCCTCTTGGCTTCATTTGCCGCTACAAGGTGACTTCTCTTTCACGGGAATTTGTATTGATAGTCGGCGCATCATGCCTGGATATTTGTTTGTCGCTGTTTGCGGCGAGCGTTTCGATGGCCATGATTTCATTTTTGAGGCTGTTTCGAACGGGGCTGCTGGTGTTTTATGTGCCCGACCTATCGAAGGTCTTTCAATTCCAATTTGGGTGGTTCCTGATACGCTGGAAGCCTTAGCGCGCCTTGCCACAGAGCACAGAAAAGGGTTGTCTTGCAAGGTGATTGCGTTGACCGGAAGCAATGGCAAAACAACGGTTAAAGAAATGATAGCCGGTATATTGCCCAAACCTTCATATGCTACGCCCGGAAACTTGAATAATCACATTGGAGTTCCCCTAAGTGTGTTACAGCTGAATGCCGAGCATCGTTTTGCCGTTTTTGAGTTGGGAGCTAACCATGTGGGTGAAATTGCTCATACGGTCGCCATCGTTCAACCTCAAGTGACGCTCATCAATAACATAGCCCCTGCCCATATTGGCGAATTTGGATCATTAGAGAGGATTGCTCAAGCAAAGGGTGAGATTCATCAAGGTTTGTCTTCAAAAGGATGCGCCGTCATAAATGATGATGATGACTTTGCACATCATTGGGATTCACTCTTGGCTGGAAAAAAAATACTGCGATTTTCAGTGAATAATCCTGCAGCAGTCTCTGCTCGAAAGATAAGCTATGACCACGACGGATGTGCAACGTTTACTATGGTGTTCCCAGAGGGTGAAATGGCTATCGCTTTGCAAGTGTCTGGGCCACATCACGTCAACAATGCATTGGCAGCCGCTGCTTGTACTTATGCTTTGGGGGTTTCACTTCCAGAGATTGCCGCAGGTCTTCATCAGTTTCGTGGCGTCTCTGGACGATTGACGTTTCTTCCTGGCAAAAATAAAGCTTTGGTGATTGATGATACTTACAACGCGAATTTACGGTCCTCAATGGCCGCGCTTGAAGTGCTTGGGCGCCGTCAAGGGCGGCGTATTTTTGTGTTTGGGGATATGGGTGAGTTGGGGGAGTGGAGTCAGCAGTATCATGAAGCCGTAGGAAACGCCGCGCGTCTTCAAGGGATTGAAATGCTCATGACTTGTGGGACCCACAGTGAGGCCACCTCACGCGCTTATGGTACTTCTGGGAAGCATTATCAACATCCAGAGGACTTGGTGCAAGATTTGATCCCACAGTTGGATGAACATACCACCGTTTTGGTGAAAGGATCTCGCGCGAGCAAGATGGAAAAAATCGTTCATCAACTGCTGTGCTAAACTCGCTCACTTGTGCTATGCTTCGCGCGGGAGATTTTTAAGGAACCGTATGCTTTATTGGCTAACACAGCTTTTACAGGGACAGTATCATGCGTTCAGAGTTTTTCAATATTTAACTTTTCGCTCCATATTAGCAGCACTGACCGCATTTATTGTTGGTCTGTTGTGTGGTCCTCCGATGATTCGTTGGCTACGAGAGTTGCAAATCGGTCAAGTCGTTCGGAAAGATGGACCCCAATCACATCTGTCCAAATCCGGAACGCCTACCATGGGTGGGATCTTGATTTTGGTGGCGATCACGGTGAGCTGTTTGCTATGGGGCGATTTAAAACAACAAAGCCTCTGGTTGGTTTTGTTTGTGACGCTCAGTTGTGGATTGGTCGGTTGGGTCGATGACTACCGGAAATTGGTCAAAAAAAACAGCAAAGGCTTGCCCGGACGTTGGAAGTTTTTTTGGCAATCTCTGATGGCACTTGCCGCAGTTCTTTACCTTTATTTTCACGCAACGCTGCCTATTCAGACGCAATTGACCATTCCCTTTTTTAAGTCTTGGCTGATTCAGTTGGGTCCTTGGTTGATTGTTTTGGGTTATTTTGTCATCGTAGGGAGTAGCAATGCGGTGAATCTAACAGATGGTCTTGATGGCTTGGCCATCATGGCTATTGTGATGGTTGCTGGCGCTTTGGGTGTGTTCGCTTATGTTTCAAGTAATATTGTGTATGCCCGCTATTTGACCATCCCTTTTGTGCCAAACACAGGGGAGTTGACTATTTTTTGCTCATCCATTGTAGGCGCTGGCCTTGGTTTTCTTTGGTACAACAGCTATCCTGCTCAAGTCTTTATGGGTGATGTTGGATCGTTGGCTTTGGGAGCTGCGTTGGGCATTGTTGCCATCATTGTGCGCCAAGAGTTGGTGCTATTGATCATGGGTGGACTGTTCGTGATAGAAACGCTGTCGGTTATTTTACAGGTGGGTTATTTTAAACTGACCCATGGAAAAAGATTGTTTCGAATGGCTCCATTACATCATCATTTTGAGTTGAAAGGTTGGGCTGAGCCTAAAGTGATTGTTCGGTTTTGGATCATCACGGTGGTTTTCGTCCTATGTGGATTAGCAACATTAAAACTTCGATAAAAAGAGTCAACTTATGCACTTAGTCGCAGGTTTAGGAAAAACTGGCCACTCGATTGCACGGTATTTGCAACGGCGAAACAAGCCCTTTGCTGTTTTTGATACTCGTAGCCAACCAGCAGGCTTGTTAGAGTTTCAAGCAAAATATCCAGAACATAAGGTGTTCTTGGGGGAAATTCCTGAGGCATTGTATGGCGAAATCACTGAAATCATCACCAGTCCCGGAGTGGCTTTGGATGGACCGGTCCTGCGAAAGGCCATCGAGAGAGGGATCCCTGTCATCGGTGATATTGAATGTTTTGCTCGGGAGGTTAAGGCGCCAGTGATTGCCATCACAGGGACCAATGGAAAATCTACCGTGACGACTTTGGTCTGGGAAATGGCGAAAGCATCTGGAATCAAAGTTGCGGTGGCTGGCAACATTGGTTTGCCCGTACTCGATGTGCTCGATGATGGTGTTCCTTATGATTTATGGGTTTTAGAGTTGTCTAGTTTTCAATTAGAGGTGACTTCCTCATTAGCCCCCCTTGCCGCAACCCTTTTGAATGTGACATCTGATCACTTAGACAGGCATCATCATCTTGAGGCTTATCTTCAAGCCAAGCGGCGAGTTTATCATCTGGCAAAAACGTGTTTATATCAACGAGAAGATCATCAAACGCTGCCACCAGAAGACGCTTCCTCGAACTGGGTCAGCTTTGGTTTGGATGCGCCAGGCAAAGGTGATTGGGGGCTGGTGATTCAGAGAGGGGTGAGTTATCTTGCTTATGGATCTGAGCGCTTTCAAACGGTTGATTCATTGCGTATCAAAGGGCGCCATAATTGGCAAAATGCGCTAGCTGCTTGTGCCTTGGCGGAGCTTGCCGGTATTCCTCGGTGCCATATGATCCGTGTATTGGAGAATTTTCCAGGGCTGCCCCATCGAAGTCAATGGGTGAGAACGCACGAAGGCGTTGATTATATTGATGATTCCAAGGGGACCAATATTGGGGCAACAGTATCTGCCATTTCAGGGATAGGGGCTGCTATGCAAGGCAAAATCGTATTGATAGCTGGGGGCCAGGGAAAAGGCGCTGATTTTAGAGAATTACGCGCCCCACTTGCGAGTTTTGTTCGCTCAGTCGTCTTAATGGGTGAGGATGCAGGGAAATTAGAGCATGCGCTCGCCGATGTGCTCCCTGTGGTACATGCGCCTTCTTTAGCGGCGGCTGTGACGCTTGCAAAAGCTCATGCATTGCCTAACGATGTGGTTTTACTCTCCCCCGCATGCGCAAGCCTCGACATGTTTCGAGATTTTAATGAACGAGGGGAAGTCTTCACTCGCGCGGTTAACTCACTGTGAGTGCCGTGCCGTTCAGAAAAGGATCACAGCGAGGAAACGTAGGGCATAAGCCCATGGCGTTGTACGATAAATGGTTGATTGCTGCCGTCTTGGGCTTGGTGATCATTGGGCTGATGATGGTTGCATCTAGCTCCGCCATGGTGTCGACCAAATACTATCATTATCCCTTTCATTTTTTGACTCGTCAGTTGATTTATCTCGTGATGGGTATTTTGTTAGCGATGATGGTCATGCGCATTGACAGCAGTGCCTGGGAAAAATGGAGTGTGCCTTTGTTGTTGATTTGCATCGGGATGCTCGTTTTGGTGCTCATTCCGGGGATTGGTCGCTCGGTGAACGGAAGTAGACGTTGGCTTGCTCTAGGACCTATTGGGATCCAGGTTTCTGAGTTGGTGAAAATGGGGATGGTCTTGTATGTGGCGGGCTATTTGGTCCGGCAAAAAACCAGTATTCAACACAGTATTTTTGGCTTCATCAGGCCCATGTTTGTGCTTGGGGTGGTGGCCTTTTTTCTGCTGTTAGAGCCTGATTTTGGGGCGACAGTGGTCATTGCAGGCACTGTGATGGCAATGCTTTTTTTAACCGATCTCAGATTGCGCTATTTTATCGGACTGATGCTGTTTGTTTGCCTATGTCTTGTGTGCCTTGCAGTGACCTCTCCGTATCGTGTCGCGCGTTTGACGGCATTTCTTGACCCATGGGCTGACCAATTCAACAGTGGTTATCAGCTCACGCAGTCATTGATTGCGTTTGGGCGGGGAGGCTGGTTTGGTGTTGGGCTCGGGGATAGTGTTCAGAAACTGTTCTATTTGCCTGAGTCTCACACAGACTTTCTATTTGCTGTACTGGCGGAAGAGTTAGGTTTTGTAGGAGTTCTCCTGGTATTGCTTTTGTATAGTATAATGGTTTACAGAGGACTCTTTATTGGTTATCAGGCTCTTTTACAAGAGCGACTGTTTGCGGCGTACACAGCCTATGGGATTACGTTTTGGATAGGGATGCAAGCGCTCATCAATATGGGAGTCAATGTTGGGTTGTTACCAACGAAAGGATTGACGTTGCCTTTGATGAGTTATGGGGGTGCCAGCATTGTGGTGAATTGTATGGTGATAGCACTTTTACTGCGCATTGATCATGAAAATCGATGGCAGGCCTTAGGGTTGAGAGCTTCATAAAATATAGGGGGCATGGTGAAAAGCAAGATTCATTTTTTATCACCAAGGATGGGACGGGTAGAGCAAATACATTTTGTAGGCATTGGTGGCGCGGGGATGTGTGGCATTGCTGAGGTGTTGCATAACGAAGGTTATCGAATCACAGGTTCCGATGTTGCACAAACGCGTGTGGTTCAGAGGCTACAATCTCTGGGCATTACCGTGTACATAGGTCATCGGGTTGAAAATATTCAACATGCGGATGTGGTGGTTCGATCAACGGCAATTGATGAAACCAATCCTGAAATCATTGCGGCAACGGAGCAAATGATCCCGGTGATTCCACGGGCTTTGATGCTTGCGGAGTTGATGCGATTTCGTCACGGGATTGCGATCGCTGGCACCCATGGGAAAACAACCACCACAAGCCTTGTGAGTAGTTTGTTGGCTGAAGGCGGACTTGATCCGAGTTTTGTGATTGGCGGAAGACTCAACAGTTGTGGTAGTAATGCTCAATTGGGCAAGTCGGCTTATTTTGTTGCTGAAGCGGACGAAAGTGACGCTTCTTTTTTGTTTTTAAAGCCCATGATGGCTGTGGTCACTAATATCGATGCTGATCACATGGGAACCTATGGCGGGGATTTTGCAAAGCTATGCAGCACATTTGTTGAGTTTTTACATCATCTGCCTTTTTATGGACCTGCAGTGCTGTGTATTGATGATCCTGAAATTTGTCGAATTTTGCCTTTGATTCAACGGCCCAAGTTAACTTATGGCTTTGATGAGCTCGCGCATTATCGGGCAGTGAATTGGAAGCAAAATGGATTGTTGAGCGAATTTACAGTTGTAAGACCAGCGCCTTATTCAGAAATAGCCATTCAATTCAAATGGCCTGGACGCCATAATGTGTTAAACGCCTTGGCAGCTATTGCGATTGCTACTGAGTTGGGTGTCAGTAATGAAGCCATTCAAAGAGGTTTGTTGCAATTTCAGGGGGTAGGACGGCGATTCCAAATATTGGGAGAGCGACAATTTTCTGGTGGGAAGTCCTTGGTCGTGGATGATTATGGTCACCATCCTCGTGAGATCAGAGCAACGATTGACGCGTTTCGTGCGGTATGGCCAGATAAGCGCTTGGTTCACGTGTTTCAACCTCATCGTTATACCCGTACCCAATCCCTTTTTTCTGAATTTGTTGAGGTTTTGAGCTTAGCCGATGAGCTGTTGTTGTTGGATATTTACGCCGCAGGTGAAACAGTGATTCCTGGTGTCACCAGCGAGTTATTGATGAGCCAGATGAATCAGCAAGCCCATCTTCTGAAGGAAAAAGTGACCCTGGTGACTGAAAAAAATCTTGAACAGAAACTCAATTTATTGGTGAAGGAGGGCGACGTGATCCTCATGCAGGGTGCGGGTACCATTGGACAAATGGCGTTGAATCTGATGCAACCTCAACGAGTTTCAGTATGAGCCTAAAATCCACACATTTTCCCAAGGATCTGGCACCTTTTCAAGGAGAGTTGCTTCTTTCTGAGCCTTTGGCCCATTACACCACTTGGCGTGTTGGGGGGCTATCCAAAGCCATGTATAAACCGGCTGGAATCGCAGATCTTGGGTTGTTTGTCAAACAGCTCCCCATCTATGAGCCCTTGCTTTGGTTAGGGCTTGGGAGCAATTCCTTGATAAGGGATGTTGGCTTTTCGGGAACGGTCATTCTAACCCAAGGTTGCTTGAATGGAACCGATCTGATAGGGGATGATTTGATTCGAGTAGAAGCAGGGGTATCCTGTGCTAAAATGGCACGATTTTGCGCTCGGAACCATTTGGTGGGTGGTGAATTTTGGGCTGGAATTCCTGGGACCATGGGGGGGGCTTTGCGGATGAATGCGGGTTGTTTTAATGGCGAAACATGGCAATTCGTGGTAGAGGTAGAAACCATGACTCGGAGTGGTGAGATTCGTCGGAGAAAACCCTCAGAGTTCCATGTCTCCTATCGTCATGTTTCGGGCTTGGAAGACGAATGGTTTGTTGCGGCAACTTGTCGCCTGTTACCGGGTGAAAAGGACAAGTCATTGCAGCTCATCAAAGAGTTATTGGCTCATCGTGCAGCAACTCAGCCTACCAGTGAATTGAATTGTGGCTCCGTATTTAAAAATCCACCACAACAGTATGCCGCTCAGTTGATCGAGTCTTGTGGTTTGAAAGGGACGCGCATGGGGGGGGCTGTTGTTTCTGAAAAACATGCTAATTTTATCATCAATCACGAGGGGAAAGCTTGTGCGAGAGATATTGAATCATTGATTCAAACGGTCCAACAGACCGTCTTAGAAAGAACAGGCATAGCACTGGCTCGTGAAATACAGATCATTGGAGATGAATGATGCAACCTCTTAAGCTTCTTGTCCTTTACGGTGGTAAATCTGGTGAACATGAGATTTCTTTGATTTCCGCGGCCTCCGTGTTGTCTCATCTTGATCCCAGTCGATACCAAATCATTCCGGTTGGTATGGATCAGGAGGGGCGCTGTTTTCTCAATGATTATCAAGAGTTGTTGACTTATCAGCAGGCATTACCTGTTGTCACCGTCAGATCACGTCCGCTGGATAGCTTGATGCATAACGGGCGATTATCGGTGGATGCGGATGTGGTTTTTCCTGTGGTGCATGGGCCATTATATGAAGATGGATGTTTGCAGGGGTTATTGGAGTTGGCCGATGTTGCGTATGTGGGGTGTGGTGTATTATCCTCGGCCATTGGGATGGACAAAGACATGCAGCGGCGTATTGTTTGTGTGGATGGCATACAATCCGCACGTTACCGCTTATTGACATGGGATGATGACACGCAACTTGATCTTTTTTGTCACCAAACTGTGGCGGAACTTGGATGGCCATTGTTTGTGAAGCCTTGTGCCATGGGTTCTAGTGTTGGTATTCGCAAAGCCTCATCGATGCAGGAGCTTTTAGAAGCTATCAAGGATGCGCTTCGATATGATGATGAAGTTCTCGTCGAAGAGTATATTATCGGTCGAGAGATTGAAGTGGCTGTCCTTGAAAATGCCACCCAAAAGGCCAAACCTAAAGTGAGTTTACCAGGAGAAATTTGCGTTCATCATCCGGATGGATTTTACTCCTATGCGGCCAAATATTTAGAAAGTGGGCAGACGGATTTGATAGTGCCTGCCGTATTGGATGCCACTTTAACCCGTCGTTTGCAACAAGTGGCTTCTGATATTTTTGTTCGCCTGAAATGCAAAGGAATGGCAAGGATTGATTTTTTTGTGGATGATCGCCTGGGCAAAATTTATTTTAATGAAATCAATACCATTCCAGGCTTCACCTCCATAAGTATGTATCCTAAAATGTGGGAAGCCAGTGGTTTACCTTATGCCGAATTATTAGACGGCCTCATCCAATTAGCAAACAAGCGGCATGATGCCAGACGGAAACTTGTGAGGCATTATCAGTGACAGGACGCATGCATGGAGGATGAAACAGGGCGGTTACGGTATACAGGTCTTTTAACGTTACTATTTGTTTGCGCATTGGCGCTGGCGGCCAGGGTGGTGTATTTGTTTTTGGCAGATGCAGAAAGATTCCCCATCACTACCGTAAAAATAGCTGCAAACTATCAACACATTTCGCGAAAAGAACTGGAATCTGTCTTGGCTGGTTATTTGAACACCAGTTTTTTTTCCTTGCCTATTCGGCGGTTGCATGCGGATCTTCTTGGGCTTGCGTGGAGTGAGCAAGTTTATATCGAACGAATTTGGCCGAACACTTTAAAAATTACGTTGGTTGAGAAAACGCCTGTTGCCATTTGGAATCAATCCTTGATGGATAGTGATGGGGAATTGTTCAATGTCAGCAAAGATCAGGCAGAGCTGAATCTTCCGCGATTAAATGGTCCTGTTGATCAGCAAACAGAAGTCTTACAAATTTATCAAAAATTGAGTAAGCTATTATCTATCTATGGATTGCAAGCGGCGTCTTTGCAGTTACGTGACAACCAAGCGTGGGATCTGGTATTGACCAATGGTGTTCAATTACGCTTAGGGAAGAAGGATTTAGAGAAACGTTTGCTGCGATTTTGTAAGGCTTATCCGCATGTTTTTGCAGAAAAGTCGGCACAGCTTGCAAGTGTGGATTTACGGTATGCACGTGGGATGGCGGTGCGTTGGAAAAACAAATGAGAGCATGATGGCAAAAAAAACTGAAAAAAGCATCATCACAGGACTAGACATCGGAACGTCTAAAGTTGTCGCATTGATAGGTGAGGTGACACTGGATGGCTCTATTGAGGTCATCGGTATCGGCCGGCATCCTTCGCGTGGCTTAAAACGCGGCGTGGTTGTCGATATAGAGGCTACGGTGACTTCTATTTCGCGTGCAGTCCAAGAGGCTGAGTTGATGGCGGGTTGTGAAGTCAGGTCGGTATATACCGGAATCGCTGGTAGCCATATTCGTAGTCTTAATTCCCATGGGATTGTGGCTATTCGTGATCAAGAGGTTACGCCGGCGGATGTTGAGCGTGTGATAGATGCTGCAAAGGCGGTGGTGATACCTGCTGATCAAAAAATTCTGCATATTTTGCCTCAAGAATTCATGATAGATAATCAAGGCAGTATTCGAGAGCCCGTGGGGATGTCTGGCGTTCGTTTAGAGACCAGAGTCCATATTGTGACGGGTGCTGTTAGTGCGGCTCAAAATATCGCCAAGTGTGTTCGTCGTTGTGGTTTGGAGGTTCAAGATATCATTCTTGAGCAGCTAGCCTCAAGTCATGCCGTTTTGACAGATGATGAAAAAGAGTTGGGTGTTTGTTTGGTGGATATTGGGGGTGGGACCACAGACATAGCCATCTTCTTTGAGGGAGCCATACAATATACGGCGGTTATTCCCATCGCCGGTGATCAGGTCACTAATGACATCGCTATGGCATTGCGTACCCCTTCAAAGTCGGCAGAGGCGATAAAGATCTCTTATGGTTGTGCGATGTCTGAACTTGCCAATGCGAATCAAATGATTGAGGTTTTAAGTGTCAATGAACGCCCGGGGCGTAAAGTGTCTGCCAAAGCGCTTTCTGATGTGGTGTCTGCGCGTTATGAAGAGTTGTATACTTTGATCCGTCATGAATTAAAACGCAGTGGGTTTGAAGATGCGATCGCTGCGGGTATTGTGCTGACAGGAGGGGCTTCAAGCGTGAGTGGGGCCATTGAACTTGCCGAATTGTGTTTTGAAATGCCTGTGCGACATGGGTGTGTTCATCACATCTCAGGATTAACAGAAGCTTTGTCTAATCCAAGTTTATCAACGAGTGTTGGTTTGCTATTGCATGGTCTTCAACAACAATTTGAAGGCGGTTATAATGTATCTGTTTTAAATGAGAGTACTGCTGGGCTGTGGATGCGAATGAAAAAATGGTTTCATGGTAATTTTTAAATGGTTATTTGCGTGATAAGGTCGACTCCTATATGATTTCATAGGATCCTATGCACAACTTGGGCCACGAGAGGTAACGTAATGTTTGAATTAATGGAAACAAATCAAGATAATGCCATCATCAAAGTCGTTGGTGTCGGTGGCGGGGGCGGTAATGCTGTTGAGCATATGGTTGCCGAAAACATCGATGGCGTTGTTTTTATTTGTGCCAATACGGATGCGCAGGCGCTGAAAAACTCTAATGCGAAAGTCTTAATTCAATTGGGAGAAAGCTTAACCAAAGGATTAGGTGCTGGTGCTAATCCTCAAATCGGTCGCGATGCGGCTGAAGAGGACCGAGAGCGCATCAAAGAATCGCTCAGAGGCGCTGATATGGTGTTTATCACTGCAGGCATGGGTGGTGGCACAGGAACAGGTGCGGCACCTGTGTTTGCAGAGATTGCTAAGGAATTAGGGATTTTGACGGTGGCCGTTGTCACAAAGCCTTTCTCCTTCGAGGGCAAGCAGCGTGCATTAGCGGCAGAAGAAGGCATCCGCCGATTGGCTGAGCATGTTGATTCACTGATCACGATTCCAAACAATAAGTTGTTGAGTGTTTTAGGCAAGAACATCAGCTTATTGAATGCGTTTAAAGCCGCTAATAATGTGTTGTTGGGGGCAGTGAAAGGTATTTCTGATCTCATCACACGTCCTGGTCTCATCAATGTCGATTTTGCAGATGTTCGGACCGTCATGTCTGAAATGGGCATGGCCATGATGGGTACGGGAAGTGCTAAAGGCGAAGAAAGAGCACGCCAAGCAGCCGAGGCCGCCATTGCGTCCCCGTTACTTGAAGATGTTAATTTTTCTGGTGCGCGTGGCATTCTTGTCAATATCACTGCTGGCATGGACATGTCGATTGGTGAGTTTGAAGAAGTGGGGGATGTGGTTAAAGAATTCATTTCTGATGATGCGACAGTGGTTGTTGGCACGGTGATTGATCCTGAAATGACTGAAGAAATGCGTGTGACGGTGATTGTCACGGGATTAGGGGACATTAAAACCCGCGGTGGGCAACAAGTTGCGCCTGGGAAAGCACGATTGATTGAGTCTAGAAGGATTGATGGATCACTGGATTATCAACAATTGGATCGTCCTGCGGTTTTACGTAAACAAGCAGCAGCACCTGCCGCCGGGGCTAAACAAAATAGTGAGGCAATCCCTGATGTTGATTATTTAGATATCCCTGCTTTTTTACGGCGACAAGAGGAAGCGTAGATACTGCACCCAAAAAAATGGACTTATCAGAAATTTATTGCTAAGCTTCATGAAATATTTGTTTGTAAAAATATAGGGGGGGTTTACAAGAGGTGAGTGCTGAATGATAAAACAACGAACCCCTAAAAAGGTGATTCAAGCGACAGGAGTTGGCTTGCATTCTGGAGAAAAAATTCTCCTTACGCTGTGTCCAGCACCGATTAATACAGGTATTATTTTTAGACGCACCGATCTTTCCCCCGTAGTTGAAATACCGGCTTCGTATGAGTATGTGTCTGATACGATGTTGTGCACCTCATTGCAACATCGAGGCGCAAAAATCGCAACTGTTGAACACCTTCTTTCAGCGTTAGCAGGCCTTGGTATTGATAATGCTTATGTTGATATCAACGCGGCTGAAATTCCTATTATGGATGGAAGTGCTGCCCCTTTTGTGTTCTTAATTCAATCGGCGGGCATTCGAGAGCAAAATGCCCCGAAGCGTTTTTTGCGTATTTTAAAGCCCATTCGGGTGGAGGAGAATGGTAAATATGTACAGTTTTTGCCCTATAACGGATATAAAATAACCTTCACCATTGACTTTGATCACCCCGTATTTAATGAGAAACCTCAAACAGCAGTGTTTGATTTGTCAGCGACATCCTATGTCAAAGAAGTCTGTCGCGCTAGAACTTTTGGGTTTCTTTCTGATTATGAAAAACTGCGTGAGTGTGATTTGGCGAAGGGTGGCAGTTTGGATAATGCGGTCGTGGTTGATAATTATCGGGTATTGAACGAAGATGGCCTTCGTTTTGAAGATGAATTTGTGAAACATAAAGTTTTGGATGCTATCGGCGATTTGTACCTGTTGCGCTCGAGCTTGATTGGTGCTTTTGAAGGCTTCAAATCAGGCCATGAACTCAATAACAAATTATTGCGAGCCTTGATGGCAGAGCAAGAGGCATGGGAATATGCCACCTTTGATTCAGAGACGACGCAACCTGTGATGCAATCAGGCTTGTTTCCTTTAGAGGTGGGGCTGTAAGGATCAGAAGTTATTTCGGGCGCGATCCTAAGTGGATTTTTTAGCAAGATTCAATAGCGCTTCTTTTAACGGCGCATGTTGGCACAGTTGACCGCCTTCAATGATGGCCTCTCGCGCTTTGTCAGATAAGAGGCGTGAGGATGACTTTTTGGGATGGGTGTCTTCTTTTGTTGCAAGCGTTAATTTTATCGAAGTGAGTTGATAGATACCTGCTTCTCGGCGTAATTTATCGCGAATCTCAGGGATGTCATACCGCAATTGTGAGGCCCAAACTGCGTCATCAGCAACAATGACCAGACAGCCTTGGTTAAAGCTACCAACGCGGCAATGAGAGGTTAAGGTGGGGGGAAGATAGCTGCTTAATTTGGCGTTTAATTCCTCGAGCAACATGACACGCTGACAAAGGTCAATGAGTCTTGGATTTAAATAACGGTTGATACGGCGCATCATTGATTTCCAACAGGGGCTAAGGATTCTTCATGATTGATAGTAACATCGTATATCAAGCACGTCTGCATTGGGTTATCTTTTTTTTGCCAGTGTTCCTGTTCTGCTTGGGTGTCTTTTTGGGCTACCAATTTCCCATGCTTCATGATGTCTCACTTCTGTTTATGGTGTTTTCTTTGGCTTGGGGTGTCATGGCGTGGATAACTTATCATTATTCGTCCTTAACCATTAAAAAAAATCAAGTGATACTTCGCACAGGATTCTGGGTCCGCCAAACCATGGATATCCCACTGAGTAAAATAGAGAGCATTGATATCAGACGATCTATTTTAGGGAGCGTGTTGCAATATGGGACGTTAGTGATCACAGGGACAGGCGGGAGTCGTCAAATGATTGATTTTTTAAATCAACCCTTGACCTGTCGACGGTATATAGAACAGCTAATGGGTTAGTGCCGCCTGCACATTGATGCCCTTAATGCTCGGACTTTGCAGCGTTTCACGTAGATAATCTTCCATGGGTATGTCGACCACTTTTTCGAGATGGCTTGACGCTTCTCGAAAATAGAGTGTGCCATGGTGCCAAATAGCAAATCCCAAATGCGATACATTAAGATGTGTGCCTATGGCGGATGTAAGATCCCAGTTGGGGCGAATGATTTCAATGATGCTTGCATTTGGGATTTGTTGAAACAGCGCTTGATTTGCTTTTCCAGAAGGGCCAAATAATGCAGTTAAAGGAATATATGGAATGATGGCGGTGGCTCCTGGGATTTGGGCCCCTGCTGATTGTAATTCTTTCAGGCGTTTTTCTCTCAGAGGGTTGCTTTCAGCGTGTTTGAGTCGAATGCTCTTTAAGGATCTGTGACGATACCAGCTAGGTTTATCAATATAGGCACGGGCAAACTTCACCGTGTTTTTACCGAGCGTCAGGGTGATGTCTTTCACAAAGCCTTGGCGTTGATTGTTGCGATTCCAATCAAGGCAGGTGAAATGATTTCGCTGAGTGTAAGCCACGTGACCGTTGTGATAACGGATCTGATTTATGACTTGCTGAAATTGTGGAAGATCATGAGAAAGGGCCAAGGCTAGCACGGTATCAACAAAGGTTTCACAATCAAACGCATCTGTACGATATAAGGGCATTTGGTCGTACTGACCTCGCTCACCTTCTCCAAGGCTTCCTAATTCGTAGGGATGCGCTAGAAACTGCCCACTGATCTGCACGATTCGGTCAGGAAGAGGTATGGGCTGTTTGAGGTTTAATGTCTGGTAAAGTTGAAGAATCTCAAGGTCTGCAGAACGCTTCACTTGATGCGGGAAATCGGCTCTGACGATCACGGCCCATAAACCGATACAAACGGCAAGAAAAAATGATTTGCAAAAAAAGTTCAGGGGCATTATGTTTCTCCGTGTGATCTTTGAAAATAATGGGTCTTCTTGTTGAAGTCAAGTTTGGGGTAGAACGTGCTGAATATCATTTGGCTGGGCATGATCTTTCTTTCGGTAGTGGTGGGTGTGATTCTAGGGCGTCTCGATGAGGTGGTTCGAGCCATTACAGACTCCGCTAAGTATGGTTTTGAGGTGGCGCTTGGGCTGACAGGAGTCATGGCTTTGTGGCTCGGGATCATGGGGATAGCATCAAAATCTGGGTTGGTGGATGCTTTGGCGAAGGCGCTTCGTCCTATCATGCGTCGGCTCTTTCCGGATGTGCCTGTTGATGATCCGGCGATGGGCGCAATGTTGCTGAATATGGCCGCAAACATGTTAGGATTGGCCAATGCAGCGACCCCTTTTGGCTTACAGGCAATGAAAGAATTGCAGCGCTTAAATAATCATATGCATACGGCTAGTAACGCTATGTGTACTTTCTTGGCCATCAATACGTCAAGCATACAACTGATTCCAGCAACTGCCATTGCCTTTTTAGCAGCCAATGGGAGTTTGCATCCTACCAGTGTGATTTTAAGTTCTTTGGTGGCGACCAGCGTCGCCTGCACAGTTGGTCTGGTGTCGGTAACTCTCTTGGCCAAATTGCCTATGTATCGTATCAAAGCCTCGGATCCTGAATGAGCGTCGTTGCCAATCAATTATCAAATGGCATCATGCTGGCCTTTGTGGTTGGAATACCTTTGTATGGTGCCATCAAAAAAATCGATGTTTTTGATGCATTTATTGGAGGGGCAAAACAAGGCTTTGAAACGAGTGTCAGCATTATTCCTTATTTGATAGCGATGATGGTTGCGATTGGCATGTTGCGAGCGTCAGGATTTTTTGAATTACTATCTTCTGTATTGGCGCCTTTATTAACCGCTATTGGGATGCCCAGCGAGCTTGTGCCTTTGGCTTTGATTCGGCCCTTCTCAGGCAGTGCTGCCACCGGTGTGATGGCCGAGCTAATTCATGAGCATGGCGGGAATTCCTTTATTGCAAAAGCGGCTGCTACCTTGATGGGGAGTACTGAAACAACGTTTTATGTGATTGCCGTCTATTTTGGTGCGGTCAACATCAGACGTACGCGTCATGCGATTCCTGCAGGCTTGATGGCTGATTTTGCTGGAATTGTTACGACGGTATTGGTTTGCCGGTATTTATTTCAATAGGATGTCAAGCTGTATCCGTGTTCTTTTTATTCTTGGTTGCCAAAGTAGAATCTTCAAATAATTTTAGCTGAGCCAGAAGCATCGCTGTTTTGGCTTTAAAAGATGCCATTTCTCGACCAGATAGCGGGGAAGATCGGGGCAGTGCCACAGTGGTTGGATTTTTAGGTTGATGGTTGATATGAAATTCGTAATGACAATGAGGACCATCAGCCAATCCAGTTTGTCCCACATAGCCAATCACCTGCCCTCGTTTGACTCGGTTCCCTTTGCTTAATCCCTTTTGAAATTTGAGTAAATGAGCGTAAATCGAGGTGTAAGTTTTATCATGGACAATTTGGATCATATTGCCGTAGCCGCTATGACGATCAATGAGCTCAATGCGACCATTGCCTGTTGCGTAAATAGGGGTGCCAATGGGTGCGGCTAAATCCACACCCTTATGTGGACGCTTGTAATGAAGGATGGGGTGGTACCTGGATAAGCTGAAGGGAGAGCTGATATGGCTGAATTTGATAGGGTAGCGAGAAAAGGCTTTTTTGAGACTTCTTCCTTCCTCTGTGAAATAGTCTTCGTCACCTGTTGCACTGAGATGTCGGATGGCTTGGTGTTTTTTAGAACGATTGGTGTAAGTAACGGCTAGTATATTGCCAGTACTTACCAGCTTGTCCTCAATATAAAACGCTTCATAAACCATGCTGAATTGATCTCCAGAGCGAATGTCCTTGATAAAATCAATCTCCCAATTGAATATTTCGGTCATTTGACGAATGAGTTTATAAGGAATGTTCAAACCTTTAGCCGTTCCATATAAAGAACCTCGAACGGTAGCAGTGACATAGTTGTTTTGTCGATTCATGGTTCGTGATTTAAGCGCTGAGGTGTATTTGCCTTCCTTTTGAGAGACAATTAGAAATTGTGTGGGGGAGATGGGGAACATCAATTGTTCTAATATGTTGTCCCGAATGAAGAATTGAAGCTGTTGCCCCGGTTTTATTTTGGCCAAATCTTTGGCGTAAGGGTTGTTTTTCAACACGGCTTGTAATGCTTGACGACTTAAGCCAACGTGTTTGAATATCGAGGCCAGTGAATCGCCTGATCGGGTTTGGACCACAGTCCATCCACTGTCTTCTTCTAAATCACTGTCTCCACCTTCTTCAGAGGGATCAGGCAGTGATATGGACTGATGAGCATAGTCGTTCTTTTGGGGTTGATAGATGAATTTAACCAGAAAAAAAGAAATCAAAAGGATGATAGCTACGGCAGCAAGGGCTAAGTATTTGATGGATTTACCGGATTTTATGGGTAAAATATGCAGTGGTTGTGCCATTTTAAGCCTTTGCTGGAGTCATTGTGCCCTAGCGGGAACAATTTATCCGGGCTAAGATACCTGCTGTCAGAAGTTAGGTCAATCATTAAAAAAGGTTTCATAGTCATGTCAATCGAAGAAGCAGGGTGTAAAGAATTGCTCCGAGGTGTCGAAGAAGTGCTTCCACACGGGGCCCTTGAAAAAAAATTGCAAGAAAATCGGCCGTTAAGAATTAAAGCGGGATTTGATCCCACGGCGCCAGATCTTCACCTCGGTCATACTGTTTTAATCCATAAATTACGTCAATTTCAGCTCCAAGGACATGAAGTGATTTTTTTGGTTGGGGATTTCACAGCCATGATTGGTGATCCCACGGGAAAAAATGTGACTCGTCTTCCTTTGTCTGAGGAGGAGGTCAGAGCGAATGCCACGACATACCAGCAGCAGGTCTTTAAAATTTTAAGTCCTGAAAAAACCACGGTGGTCTATAACTCAGAATGGTTAAGTCGTATGAATGCGGCAGATTTGATTCGATTGTCAGCGACTTATACCGTGGCTAGAATGCTTGAGCGTGATGATTTTCATAAACGGTATCTCTCAAATCAACCGATAGCCATCCATGAATTTTTATACCCTTTGTTGGTGGGGTATGATTCAGTTGTTTTGAAAGCGGATGTTGAGCTGGGCGGGGTTGATCAAAAATTTAATTTGTTGATGGGCCGTGAATTACAAAAGCATTATGGAGAAACGCCTCAGGTGGTGATGATGACCCCTTTGATCGAAGGATTGGATGGGGTGAAGAAAATGTCGAAGTCATTGGATAATTATGTGGGTATCAATGAATCTCCAGATATGATGTTTGGAAAGTTGATGTCTGTTTCGGATGAGTTGATGTGGCGATACATTGATGTGTTGAGTTTTAGAAGCAATGCGGAGATTGCTCAAATGAAGAAGGCGGTTCTGGATGGACAAAATCCCCGGGATATTAAAATCGATTTTGCGAAAGAAATTGTGGCGCGTTTTCATGATAAGACGCAAGCAGAGTCAGCACATGTTGCATTTGTAGAGCGGTTTCAGCATAAAATAATTCCTGATGATTTAGAAATCAAAACGGTCTTTTACGATGATTCCAAAAGCATCTCTCAACTCCTAAAACAGTTTGATCTGACGAAGAGCACCTCTGATGCTAATCGTTTGATTCAACAAGGAGGGGTTAAAATAGATGGTGAAAAAATTTCCGACCCTTCTTTGGTTCTTATGCCAAAGACCACCTATATCATTCAAGTAGGTAAGCGCCGTTTGTTGAAATTGCATGTGCTTGGAATAATTTCAGAAATGGATTGACAAGCTCCCGGAACTGAGTAGAATACGCGACACGCTGCAAATGCGCTGTTCATTAAAAACTTAGAAGACAAACTGTGTGGGCGCTCTGATAATAAGGGGTGCGACAAGAAACGAAAGAAGTAACAGTAATAAGACGTTAGTAGAGAT
>JAPLRK010000081.1:48484-49463 GCA_026399195.1 Legionellales bacterium | reverse complement strand
TCCTTACTTTTGTTGCTGAAGGTTTGGGTAGCCTTGTAACGTAACGGTGGATAGAATCAGGCTGTTGGTTAATAAAATGCGCTCTTGTTGTTGGCGCATCAAATACAGTTGATAATTAATTTCAGCTAATAACACAGCAGCTTCCTTTCCAACGGTTGCCGATGACGCTTGATTTATTTGATTCAGCCAATCTTTTTTAGAAGCGCCGCTAGGTGTGAATAGGCGCCAGGTAGCCATGGTCATCTCGTTCAGAGCATCACTGGTTTGTGAGTTTCCTCCTTCCCTTTTTTGAGGCATCCTTTTTGCAAAAAGGTAATATAAATTACCGTAGACCACTGAGGTTTGAGCAGCAAACACTCGAAGCTTCGAAAAGTAGGTAGACAAACTACCTTGGGCTTGCATCTGCACGGTAAGACTAGGTGCGGTGGTTCCCTTGGGAGGAAAAGCTGTAAAATAGGTCTTGGAATAGTTCTTTTGAGAAGGGGTTGATTGTGGTGCTACAGAGTTTGTGGCATAGCGAATATAATTGAACGCTTCTTGGGCCTGATTTTGCGCGGTAAGTCCACTGGTTTGTCCCGGCTGAGTATTGCCTGAGGGGGGGGCGCCCGGGTCTGTTGAATAGAGCAGGGGTCCTAACAGCGTACTCGCATTTAATTGACTCAAAAATTTCTGATTGTAGCCATAGGAAAAAAATTCATTAGGTTTCGGTAATGTGCCTATGATATTACTTTTCACGAGCTGCGACACTAATAATTTACAATCTGAATTCCAGTGGGTTTCTGAGCTGTCCATACAGAATGAGACGTCGGGCGTGCCAAGTAAGTTTAATAAGCCCTGGCTTACTGGATCTGGCTGATAGGTTTGTTGATCAATTGCGCTATTGACCGACACGGTGCCTGATGCAGATGGGGTGGCATAGGCTGCATAGGTGGCATCCGCGTGATCATTGATGGAGGTGTCACCACCACTGTTGCTGGGA
>JAPLRK010000081.1:0-48466 GCA_026399195.1 Legionellales bacterium | reverse complement strand
TGTTTGGATGTGGCACTAACAGGGATTGCTCCAAAAAAATCATAGAGGAGAGTGGTAAAAAAAGGGGGTTGGGAAGGGCCTGTTCCGCTGGTTGCGCCTATCAATTGGTCGGTGGTGGCGCTGACGAAGGAGGTTGAGTTTTGTGGCGGGACCTGTTTTAAATTATAACCCAAATACGAGCCTAGATTGAGTAAATAGGTGACCAAATTAGAAGTGTTTTCTTTGACGCTCTCACCGGTGGACGGATCGATGTTATCTGCAAAAATGGGTGAGCTAAGGGCTGATGCGAAAAGCAGGCATGCTGTATTGCGTGCCAAAACGGCTCTTTGTGACCGTGCGCAGTACAGCAGACTGAGAATATGTTTCTTCATTCTTCCCCCTCGAGAGCATGAGCGACTAGGTTCAGTCGATAGTCAGAAAATACCCGGGCCAATAGGCGAAGGCGTTCAAAGACAATGTTGCGTTTGAGAAAAAAACCAGCAGCATCGTGACTGCCTGTGCTGGTTTCTTCGGCATGAATTAAAATTTTTGAAGCACTACCTGGGTGAACGGTATCGATGGCTTGCAATAATCGAAGTCCGCGCCCTGATTTGATGTTACCGACCAAGCGAATGAATTTATCTTCTTGACCTAGCATGCCCATGTCGATGGTCGCAAAATCATCTAACTCTTTCCCAAGTTGGTTGATGGCCTCTTCAAGCTCTGGGTTCCCATCAAGGGTCCAATCCTCCACGCTTTCCATGAACGTCACCACCCGATAGATCATGGGATCAACATAGTCATTCCAATACTGTGCAGCGGCTTCATGGCTAAGATCGGGCATTATTAGACTCGTTAATTAGTTCATCGTATTTGTAGTTTGCAAGAACTATCTATTATCATATAGTATGAAGAATAAATGTCTATTGGAAACAGAAAAATATATGAAAAAAAAATCACCCTCCAGCATTGGAAGCTATTTTCGACGTATGTTTGATCTGCGAAGATGGTCTGATTGGGACCGTACCAAGATAAATGGTCGATACTTGTGGCAGAGCGTAAAAAAATATTTTGTTCCGCAGGATTCAAAAAAAAATGAATCATTTGAATCGGCCAAAGTGCGAATGAATTTGAGCGAGCCTGATCTCTTGTTGCGTGAAAAAGCGTTGCTTCGGCTCTGCCTATGGATGTGCTTTTTGGCGTTCTGCTTGATGATTTATGCTTTGTTTAACCTTTACCAGTTTCATCTCAGAAGTTTTTTTGCGTCGTTCATGCTGGTGGGCTTGGCGTTAACATTGGCCTTTCGGTATCATTTTTGGTATTTTCAAATCAAGGCTCGGAAATTGGGTTGTTCCATTCGTGAGTGGTATCAACAGGGACTAAGAGGTAAAAAAAATGATTAAAAGTTTGGCTTTTCTCATGTCACTATTCCCAGTTCTTGTCATGGCCGATGGCAGTTCTTTAAGTTTTACCCCTCCGACCAGTGATTACTCGGTTGTTTTTCTTGCAGATATTTTTGGTGTGGTGGACGGCGTTTTGCATGGCACGGGCAGTCAAATCATGGGGAATGTTTTTTCTGTGTTTAATGCCGCAGTATTGGCCTTAGGGGGTATTGTGATCATGTACACCTTACTGGTGTCGACGATGAACACAGCCCATGAAGGGCAAATGCTTGGGCAAAAATGGTCATCTATATGGATTCCCGTCCGCTCAACTGTTGGCTTGACCTTACTGATCCCCAAAGCTTCGGGCTATTGTTTGATGCAAATTTTTGTCATGTGGGTTGTCGTGCAGGGGGTTGGTGCGGCTGATAAGGTGTGGAATGTCGCTCTGAGTTACCTCAATGCTGGTGGGGTTATTATTCAAAAACAACAGGACCCGACTTACATTTTGCTGCACGGAGGGCTAGGAGACCTTCCAAAAGGTGCCCAAACCATGCTGTCAGGTCAAGTCTGTATGCTTGGCTTGGAGACGCTGTTGAGAAACAAACTACAATCTGATCAGGTGATGAAGGAGGCCGGAGGAGGAGATTGTTTTAATATCAGTCCAGACGCTCCTTTAGCGCCATTTTGTAAGTTGTCCAATGTGCCTAGTTTTATGAGCACGGTGAGTATTGTTTCGGAGCAAGTAAAGCAAAGCGGTGGAAGCACCCCTCCCCCTACTTTTCATGTGGATATGCCTAATTTTGATAAGGGTTCGTTATTTGCGCCTATTAATGGACTTTGTGGCACGTTGTCTTGGGATTCCATCAGTTCCGATCCCGTGATGCAGTCCATATTGTCACCTAGCGAGCTTGCGACTATGCTCATGTCACGTGCGATAGCTCTACAACAGATGTATATGGATTTGGCTAGTGTTACTCAAACGGCTATCAATAATGACCCCGATTTTTTAAACGCAAATTCCAGTTCAACCAGCCCAATCACTCCAAGTTACTCGGCAGTAGCCGTGCAGCCCTTTGGTTTGCCACAAACAGCCACAGGAACAGCATGCCCAGAAATGTATGCGACGGATTGCATTTTGTGGGCAAGCCTAGGAGGCAGTGGTGCAGCACTCTATTCAGGGACAGAGTTTCGAGGGGCAATGCAAGATTATAATGCCGTCATGATGCCTTTCCTGAATTTGACAAAGAAGGGAAATCAGCAAAGCACTATGGTTCAAGAACGAGCCTTTATTGCAACGTCTGAGCAGCAGGGATGGATCACGGCCGGTGCTTATTTCTTTGATTTGGTTACCCTGAACACCGCAGGAGCATCCACTTCTTCAGCGGGTGATTCAGTGGATCTTATTACCGGTTTAGGGGGTAGTGCATTCAATCCTGGGAATTTGGTGTTTGAGGGAAAAAGCTGTGATTCATCAAAAAATACCTACATTCCATGCATCATCTTGGGCAATGATTCTCTGAAAATTCAAGGCATCGAAAGATTAATCGATGGATTGCAGGTGCTCAATCCAAAGATTCCTACACCCGTTTTAGATGGTTCTACAAAAGTAATCCCTGGTCTCGGATCATCTACGATTTATGGATATACCAATAATTCAATGCTGTTAACTCTGCCTGGACAGCCAGGATTCAGTGGGCCGACCTTTAAGATTCCAAAGTTTAGCTGGATGTCATTAACACCCTCACAAATACCTTTTAGTCCTCAACTTTGCGTTTACGATTCCAGTCAATGCGGGTGGTCTACTCCAGATATTATTTGTGAATTTATGCAATGCATACCCACTTGGATCGAGGAAGATGTGAAACAAGGCGTGATAAGTATTCTAAATTTTCTTATTACGCAAGTATATCCTTTGATTCAAACACTAATGGATAAGGTATTGATCATGCCGTTGCAGGTAATTATGCAGTTATTTCAATTTGCTGTGAGCGTCATAACTCAGCCAGGAGCCAATCCTATTGTAGCTCTCGCTCAAATGGGCACATTTTTTATTAATTTTGCGGCTAGTATGTGGGTTGCTGCGATTCCCGCGGTCTTGATCGTGGCCGTGATCCCCGTCATTGGCGTCGTTGCTGGCCCCATATTAATGTTTCTTCTGCCGTTGTTGACGGTGTGGTTATCGATCATGATGTCTGTGGGGTTCATTCTCGCCTATTATGTCCCTCTCTTGCCATATATGCTGTTTACTTTTGGGGCCATTGCATGGCTAATGACGGTCATTGAGGCCATGGTGGCTGGGCCCATTGTGGCTTTGGGGATTACTCATCCTGAGGGGCATGAAACCCTTGGAAAAGGCGAGCATGCTGTGATGATTTTAATGAATGTTTTTCTTCGCCCCACGTTGATGATCATCGGTTTCATTGCATCTATTTCTCTTTCTTATGTTGGAGTGTGGGTGCTGAATTCTGGTTTTAGTACAGCCATTGCCTTTATCAATACCGGCACGATACCTCTGGTTCCGTACAATCTTTGGTCTATACAGACAGATACTGGCGGCTATGTGTCGTGGGCCGGTATATACGGCTATTTCTTCTGCATATTGATTTACACATGGACGTATTGGACTATCGTAGAAAAAGCATTCACTTTGATCGCGGTCTTGCCTGACAAGGTGCTGAGATGGGTTGGTGGTCAACATGAAGGGGCTGGCCAAGAGAGTGCACAGTGGGCACAGGGCGTTCAATCCAAAGTAAGCGAGGGCGGTAAAGAGGCTGCAGGCACCATAGGACAAACCAACAAACAAGCCACTGCTGGCATTATGAAGGGTGGAGCCAAGGCTACTAAAGCGACTGAAAAAGGTGATGGTCCAGAAGTCAAAGGAGGTTAGGATCGCCCCCGATCCTTAACTCTTTAGAAAAAAAGCGATTTTGGCAAGAGTTTTAGGATCTTTTCTGTCATCAGCGTGAGTACATCCATTCCCGCATACCCGCAATAAGTGAAAACAAGTTCTGCAGGTAATAAAAAAATGACGGTCGTGATGAAGTAATGACTGAATTTGATGCGCGTGATGCCTAGGCCGTAGTTGACTAGATGAAAGGGCAAAATAGGGATGAGGCGTAGAAGAGCCACGAATTGCCAGCCGCGCTTTTCAACGCCCAGCATTAAGGGATTGAAGCGCATGTTTTTATGATGAGAAAGTCTATCAAAAATAATAAATCGGCTGATACAAAATGCTGACGTCGCCCCTATGGTTGCACCAAGAAGATTCAAAAACGTCCCCACAATAGGCCCAAAGAGGGCGCCACCTGCAAAAGTAAGGATTAAGGTAGGTAAGAAGAGAAGGCTTGCCAAACAATAAAGAATAAGAAAAAAAATAGGGGCCAAGAACCCCAAAGTGTCAATCCAAGTAAAAATAGCCGTAGCATGGCGCTGAAAAAAGAAGGCGCACACCACCATTGTTATAGCCACTAATGCGAGGCTTAAAGCCTTCATCGGGCATGATCAATCATTGACATGCGAGATACTGTATTACAGTTTTGAGCATTGGACAAGGCTGCGTGAAAAAACGCATAGAATAGCCACAGAATGCCAGGTAAGGATCGCGGCCGGAATAACTTCCTATTCTTGCGCGAAGCTGGACATTAGCTTGACGCGTTCGGATCCATTAAAAAACGCAGGTGTACTTGTTGTCCACCGAGCTTTTTAATGGATCCGAACGCGTCAAGCTAATGTTCAGATTGATGCAAGAATAGGAAGTTATTTCGGCCGCGATCCTAAGTGGCTTGTCCGACGAGGGTGGCAAGAGAGGTTGGTTCAGAACGTATCACGCTCAGATTGCGTAATTTTTATTCGCTTTAAAAGTGGTCTATACTGAATAATAAGATCTGAAGGAGATGGTTATCATGGCTAAGACACCAAGTGGGAAAGAAAATGAGAGAAACGATAGAAAATTTGAAGATAGTTTGGGACTTCTCGGTCCTTTAGGTCTTGCTGTTAAGGGTGTTGCGATGGCTGCACGAGCTGTTGCATCTGTTTTTACGGCGCCGGATAAAACAACGGCACCGGGTATAAAACTTAAAAGTGCTAGTCCTCCCAGCCAAAGACAAGGGAGTGAGGCAGCCTCCCCAGAGCCTAAGCCTTCTACGGAATCTAAACCAGCATTAAAAGATGAAACACCAAAGAAAACCAGCCCAGGATTCGGCTCTCTTCTTGCTAATGTTGCTAAGAGCCTATTTAACCTTGTTGCCCACGCTGTTAAGAGCCTATTTCAATTTCTTGGCGCTGGCGCTAAGAAAGCTGGTCAAGCTGTGAAAGATTATGCTAATAAGCAGCGGTCTGAAGAACAGAAAAAAGAGGATCCAAAGGGGGGGGTTGAAATGAAAGAGGTTAAACCCCCCGCCGCTGCGGCTGCCAAACAAAAAGTGGCCGCACCCCCTGGAAAAGCAGTTCTGCGGACAAGCGGGAGTTCGATTGAAAGTGCTCGGCGACAAGGCGGGATGTCATCAGCAGGATTGGCAGCGCCGCCATCTGCTGCTAGAGCTGAAGCGCCGGCGAGTGGTCCGGCATCTGTGGCTGCTGCTGCGGAACTTGCTCATCAAGCTTCGGAGGCATTAGCCGCTGCGATGCCAGTAGCTCCGTCCGGACGGGGGAAGGGTTCTGGTGACGGCCCAGACGCCCCCTCAGCACCAACGCCTATCCCGGTCCTGGATAAATAAAGCCGCCCCAAGGCCTTAATAAAACCTTAATTTTGATATTGTAAACTAAGGACAAGGTATCAAAATGATGGAGACAGACCCATGAATAGTACAAGTCGAATCTTGAGTGCTATGGGTGCTAAATCTAAGGTTGACAACAGCGTTGATGGCGTTGCTGAAGCGCCGTTATGTGCTGATGCGGATCAACACCAGTATCAAATGTCCCCTTCGCCTTCTATGGCGGATGTCTTAAAAAATTGCCTAGCTCCAAAAGGCACTTCTGATAACACACCTTTAAATTAAGATAGGCAACCCTCTATTCCCGAGATATACTGACAGGACTGTAGGGTATTGGATCGGAGGTTGGCATGGCCGGAGGCTTTTCCCCAACGGCGCATTGGCGCGATTCGGCGCGTAGTGCTCGTTTTTTTATTGTAGACGCCAGAGCTGCTTTTCCTATTTTTCTTTTTTTGATGCATATTAGGGTCTGGACTGGCATTTTGGTTTTGGTCTCGGCTGTATTCTTTGGCGTCATTGAACATTATGGCTTTACCGTTCCTGTTTTTTTACGATGGTTGCGGTCTTTTTTTGCAGGTCACGTCAAATCTTCACAACCTTGGTGGCGATAAATGGATACGGATATTCAAAAAAACCTGTCACAAATTGCTAAAAAAATGAATGCTAAATTTTACCTCAATGACCGGTTTGTCAGTTTTCAAGAAGTATTTGCAGATACTGGTTTGTTGCCAGCCATTGCCCGCCGCGCTGATCAATTGTGTTCCTTGTGTTTAGGCTATGGTTTGGGTATCTCTTTCGATGAGTCTACGGAGGCCTTACTAGGTACTCGAGTGATGTTTGATGAAGTCACACCCAATGTGTTACGCCTTTTGTGCATCACTGACGTCATCAACGAACTGATTCAGGGGGGCCCTAGCCGAGATTACACCCCCTTAGATGAACTTATGTATGACTGATTTTTTGCGTGAGAATGTAAAAAAAGCGCAAATATGTCTGAACTTAAGCGTTTGTTAAGCTAAAATCTGCTATGATTCCCTTAAGTGTCTGAATGAATTAAGGGATGGATGATGGGTGCAAATGCAAGGGGGCCGTGGTTTTTTGATGCGCATGGGGCGAAACCTAATAATAATGAGCCTGTGGCAACAGGTGAAGGAGCGCAACGTGTTGTTAATGAGCTTGGCGCAGTTGTTGGGCAACTGGATCTTATTTCCAGGCGGACCTCTAATTCATCAAATCCCGTGTCAGTAGCCGGTACATTATTGAAGAGAATTCTCCAAGGTATTTGCCTAGATAGCGGGCGCTTTCCGTCAATGCAGAGAAATGGATCCCTTAGAAATCAAGACGATGCTGGAATTCATAGCACCCCACATGTCGGACCCTAAAGTCAGAGTATAAATCACGCGATTCTCAACTTACATTTGATCTCCCCAGGGCGATTGCATTAAAATTTTGAGCCTGTTTATGCGCCAATTTAAATCAATCTATCCGAGCCGTGACCGTCAGGGAGCGGAAATTGCGTGCCCTCTGATGGATGCTTTGAACATTTCCGCTCCCTGACGGTCACGGCTCGGATTTTCTGTGCATATATTGGGCGTTTTAATGCAATCGCCCTGTTGATCTCCCGTTGTAGGGTGGGAAAAGCGCCGCGCGCAGTATATAATCAAAAGAGAGCAAAACCTTCCTTCATCTAGAAAATGTAAACACCTTATGAAAGATCAATTAACTCCAGAACAAACAGCCTCAATATTAAAGGCGCTGAAAGAAGCCATTGACCAAGGGCCTTGGAGTGATTCCAATTTTTTGAAATTGATCGGTAAAAATTTATGCGATATTCGTGATCGATTTGTCAGTGAACTGCAAGGCCCTGGGCTCGACGCTTTGCCAATAAAATGGCCTTGAGAAGTGGTCAGCGGGAAGTGTTTATTGCTCTGTATGCATTTGATGGTAACAATATCCAATCGTGGGAACGGATGGTCTTCAATTTACCAAATCAAGTCACTTCTCGCCCTATTTATGCTAATGAGCAGGACGTGCAAGCGCTTATCAAAACCAAAACCAACAAAAACAATGAAGCCTATGTGACCATGTTTATCCAAGAGGGGGATATATTAATGGTGTCCCCAGACAAAACCTTAGTGGATAGACTAGGCAAACCCTTATTGATGCTAAAAAACAAAACCCTACGCTTGGATAATGTGGGTCGCTTTGTCCATGTTTCTGGAACATATCATTTTGCCCATGGACGTTTGGTGAAACAAGTTCTTGTGGTGGAATAAGAAGTTTATTGACTGATGAATAATACTCAAACGCTCGCAAAACCAACACCAATGGGTATATACTTAAAAAATGTCCCCCATAGATTTGAATCCATCGGATGGCTCAACAATCTCAACAGCAGTCTGGCGACAACTCAATGGCACCCATTTGGATTGCGGTGCTTTTGTTTCTTACACTTTACTTTGTTTGGGCGTTAGGCCATAAATTCATCGTGTCTTTTGTGTTTACCTTGAATATATGGGAGGCGAAACTCATCAACCTGTTTATTGGCGTGCCGCAATTGGCCAACGAAATTGAGTTGATGCAAACCTTAAACCCTAGCGACGTGGATTGGAACCAGTTGATGTTACTGACCCACATTGTTGGTAGCTATGCTCGTTACCCCGTCATCGCGGTGCTTATTCTTCTGGCGGGCCTTCTTTATAAATCAGATATCACTCTAAAATTTCGTCGGTCGCATGACATGCTAACGCTGCGAGCTCAAGAGCAATATAATTGGCCATCCATCATGCCGGTGGTCAAGCAAGACTTAGTGGCAACGGATATTAACACGGGCCCCTGGGCCATGGCCATGTCACCTTTGGAGTTCTCACGAAAATATGAATTGCTCAAAAAAAAGGATATTTTGCTCGATGATCCTGAAGTTGGGCAAGAAATGACAGCGGGGATTCGGCGGGGTGATGCTAAGCGTGTGTTCACTTTGCAATTAGGCCCCTATTGGAGTGGCTTTGAACATTGTCCGCCCCATGCGCAAGCACTGGCCGCTGTTTTTATTTCGAGGATGAATCGAGACAGGGCTTCTGCGACGAAGATCCTCGAATTTTTGGATAAAAGTCGTTCGGAAGGCAAACTTGATTTTAGTATCGCAACCCCAATCCTTAAAAAACACCAAAATTCGGAAATGGTACAAGAAATATTGTCGAAGCATGCTTACTTACTAACCGTGATGGCCTCGTTATTATTAGCCTCACGGGATGATGGTGTGATGCCGAGTGCTGAGTTTTTATGGTTAAAACCTTTTGATCGCAGATTATGGTATATGCTCAATTGTGTAGGACGGCAAACGCCTTTCTCTGAAATTTCAGGGCCTTTTGCTCATTGGCGTGCTGAGAAAGCCATGGGACGCCGCTCTTTGGTACCGATGATTGATGAAGCTATCAAAGCTTTAGAAGTCGCCATCAAAGAAATCAAACTATCCCCTAAAGAACTGCAAGGATTAACACCATGATGCGTGGTATTGATTCACGACATGAAATTGACCCGACCAAGCTCCTACGGGATACGCGCTCGCTTTCGCAACGGATCAGTGATTTTTTTGCAGTCCCCACGAATTCGTCAGCAGTGTTGCTGATGCTAGCGGCTATCACTTATTATGTTCCTGAAATCGTGACGGTGACTTTTCTGATGTCTTTGGGTGCTTTTGCATATGGTGTTTCAAGGAAGCAAAAGCTCCCTTTTCGTCTACCGAAAATCGCTCAAGTGAAAGATTACAATGACTTAAAACCAGGTATTAAAACGCCATACACTGCTCGCGGAATTGCGTATTTTGGCAATGACATCAAAAGTGGACAGGAGTTGTGGTTCGCTAATGAGGACATGAGAACCCATGCGCTCATTTTTGGTTCAACGGGGAGTGGTAAAACAGAAGCACTGGTATCGATAGCCTTTAATGCACTGGTACAAGGGAGCGGATTTATTTATGTGGATGGCAAGGGCGACAACTCTTTGTATGCGAAAGTTTTTTCGATGGTCCGTAGCATGGGTCGTGAAGATGATTTGTTATTGATCAATTTCATGACAGGCGCACGTGACATCGTGGGGCCTCAAGAAAAACGATTATCCAACACCCTTAATCCTTTTTGCCAAGGCTCCTCCAGTATGTTAACTCAATTGGTGGTAGCCCTCATGGGGGGAGCTAGTCAATCCTCGGATGGAGATATGTGGAAAGGTCGAGCCATCGCGTTTGTGGAAGCACTGATGAGGTTATTGGTGTATATGCGAGACGAAGGTTCCATTCTTTTAGATGCGAACAGCATTCGAAACTACTTTGATTTGACGCGCCTTGAATCGATTGTGATTGATAAAATCTTCCCAAGAGATGATCAAGAAAGCGTCAATATTGAATCTATCCCTAAATTGGTGACAGATCCTTTACGTAACTACCTGGGTACTTTGCCGGGTTATAATAAAGAAAAAAAAGGAAAACAAGTTTCTCAGGTGTTAGAACAACATGGCTTCATTACCATGCAGTTGGTGCGAAGTTTTTCATCCTTGGCAGATACTTATGGTCATATCATCCGTACGAATTTGGCTGAAGTGGATTTTAAAGATGTCGTGTTGAATCGACGTATTTTGGTGGTATTACTCCCAGCTCTCGAAAAATCACCCGACGAGCTCGCAAACCTTGGGAAAATCATTGTCTCGTCATTGAAAGCCATGATGGCGGCAGGGCTTGGGGAAGAAGTAGAAGGGGACTATAGAGATGTGATTGAAAGAAAGCCCACCACAGCCCCGACCCCCTATATGTGTATTCTTGATGAGTATGGATATTACGCTGTTCAAGGGTTTGCAGTGGTTCCGGCACAAGCGCGCTCCCTTGGTTTCTCGGTTATTTTTGCAGGACAGGACTTGCCTGCTTTCCAAAAAGCTTCAAAAGAAGAGGCTGCATCCATTGGCGCGAACACCAACATTAAAATATGTATGAAACTTGAGGATCCGACTGAAACCTGGGATTTTTTCACCAAAACGGCGGGAGAAGCGTATGTTACGAAAGTGGATTCTTTCCAGGCTAAGGACTCTAGCGTTGCAAATACTTATTTAGACAGTAAAAGCTCCTCCTATGAAAAACGAGCTCGCGTCGATTTGCTGGATTTGAAGGACCAAACCGAGGGTGAAGCGCACATCTTTTTTCGTTCTCAAATTGTGCGCGCACGAATGTTTTATGCGAATCCAAAGCCCGTAAAAAAATTGAAATTAAATCAATTTTTAAAAGTTGAGCCGCCCTCTGACGATTATTTAATGAAGCTGCAGAAACAATTGTCCACATTTAAAGTGGTTCTTGAAAGCAGTGATTTAAGCATCACTAAGGCCGTTCCTAACGAAGAAATTGCGTTGATAAGTCAAGTCTTAAGTGAAACGAAGGTCACTGAGCCCATAGAGCGAGGGGTTGCTGCTTTGTTGGCTTTTCATCGACATAATGAACCCGAAGCGGTGGAAGCGCTGGTTGAGGAAACAGAAGTGGGTGTGCTGACTATTTTTACGCCCTATTATCAACCCGCGGAAGCCCCTGCGTTGCTTGTCACCGATGTTCAGAGTTTCTCAAATTCCCTTTTGGACATCAATGTCACACGAAACAGCATGATGAATATTGAGCGCTTGAGCGGAGAGAAAGACAAATTGGCGGGGAACATTGCCAATGAATTGATCAAAGATTTTCAAATGGCAACGAACTACCCCCCTCTGGAACGCGATGTGGTGAGTCCTGAAGAGCTCACGGAATTGGTGAAGGGGTTGTCGGAAAAAATCAGCAGCGAACGGGCTAGGGCTGAACATAAAACAGAAACATAACTTTCAAAGTTTTCAAATAAGGCTTGTAACCAAGAGCGTTGTATGTTTTTATTTCACTAGCACAGTTCTTAGGATGAGGATTTGTATTGAGACGATTTTGCAAGGGCTTTTTACTCCAAACACTAAGGGTCGTCTTTTTGACGGTCTTGGTTTTGTTAGCAGGATGTCAGAAGACTCGACATATCATTGAGCCTGCAACGCTACCCTATAAGGTGAATGGCGCGAGTGACAAAGCAATGCAGGCGATGCAAGCTCGCTTTAATCATGAAGGCATTCGTGTGGTGACGATTGGTCAGGATTATATGGTCAGCATCCCTTCATCCGTGTTGTTTCCTAATGAATCTCCGCGTTTAACCTGGCGATCTTATGCTTTGTTAAATGCAGTGGCTTGCTATTTAAGGGAGTTTCGTAAAGTATCTGTGAATGTGACAGCATTTAGCAATAAATGCGTGTCTGTGGACAGAGACCGTGCGCTGACCAGGGCTCGCGCCAGAGCAGTTGGAGATTATCTCTGGTCTCAGGGAGTGGATAGTCGTTTTATCTTTACACAAGGCTTAGGTAGTGATAAACCTATAGTCGCATATACAGAACTTGGTGATGCGTCGCCCAATTCAAGAGTTGAAATCACTTTTCGAGATATGGTGATGTAAAGTGGAGCTAGGATGAGTCGAGAAACATGGAGTTTGATAAAGCAATCAAAGCGCTTTTATGTTCAAACATATCGTGGGACAGGAACGACGCTTTTCATATCCATGTTATTGAACCTGTGCTTAGGTTCCTTCATTTATTATATCTACTTCAACCAGCCAGATCCTGCTTTTTATGCAACCAGTGGCATCATTCCCCCCATCTTACTGACACCGATGGACTCCGCAAATAATACGTCAGTGGCAATGTTGGCAGATGATCCTGTAAATGAAGATGATACCCGAGCGATACCGCAATAACCGAGGATATTATGGCAGATGACGCACTAACTGCGGTGGTACTAAGAAACAACTTTTACCGCGACGGCCAACGTAAAATGATTCTTATTTTACTGGTGTCCTTGATCGCTAATTTCGTGTTGGCATCGATGCTTTTTTATATCATCACCCATCCGCCTGCGCCAAAATATTTTGCAACAAGTATCAATGGTCGAATCACACCGCTCTTTGCGCTCAATGAGCCCAATCAATCCGATTCTGCGGTTTTACAGTGGGCTAATCAGGCGGCCATTGCGGCATTTACTTATAATTTTGTGAATTATCGGTCAGAGCTACAAGCCTCCTCTGGATTTTTTACAGCGGAAGGTTGGGACCAATTCCTTTCAGCGCTTCAGCAATCCAATAACCTCGATGCGATCAAAGCCAAAAAACTGATCGTTTCAGCCGTTGCCACCAGGGCGCCCATCATTTTACAGAAGGGGATTCTGAATGGGAGATATGCTTGGCGTGTGCAAATGCCTTTGTTGGTGACCTACCAAAGTGCCAGTGAATTTTCGCAACAAAACAATGTGGTGACGATGCTTATCACCAGAGTTTCAACCCTTAATTCACCTCGCGGGATTGGGATTGCTCAATTTGTGGTTGGGCCGGCTAGTGGTGGAGTGACTTGATGAGGACTATTCATTTGAGACGAACCTGTGCAGTGCTTATCATGATGGGCTCAATCTCACCTCTCGTTTTTGGTGCCGAACCTCAAGTGAATTCGGCTCGGCAGGCGCTTGAGCAATTGCGAATGTTACAACAACGGATGTCGACCTCTGATTCAGGAAAAAAACAGTCAGATAAGACGGATTCTTCAGTACCCCCGCCTCCTGAAAGCAAAAAAGATGCGACAGAACCCCCCAAAGACAAACAAGCGACCGCACCGAGCGGACCTTCTGACAAAGAAGTCGTTGAGAAGTTGGCTTTTCAAGGAGTGACTGAGCAATTATTCCCTCTGAGCCCTGAAGAAATTCTTCGAGTCAAGCAAATGTATGAAACAACAGAGCATGCACAGGAATCTCCTGTAGGCACTCCCCCAAAACCGACAGCAACATCACAATTTGTTAATTTGTCGCCAGGCTCTACACCGCCCGTGATTCGATTGTCTCAGGGCTTTGTCTCCTCTTTGGTGTTTCTTGATTCGACAGGCGCTCCATGGCCTATCAGTGCCTATGATTTAGGAGATCCGGCTGCATTTAATATTCAATGGGATAAAATGAGTAACACCCTCATGATTCAAGCGAGCAAATTGTACACTTATGGCAATTTGGCAGTCAAATTGAGGGGGCTCAACACCCCCGTCATGCTGACCTTAATTCCAGGGCAAAAAGCGGTAGACTATCGAGTCGATTTACGAGTCCAAGGGTATGGGCCAAATGCCAAAAGTATGCCAATGGAGGAAGGGATTCCGCCTGCTGCCAGCGATATTCTGTTGCATGTTTTGGATGGGGTTCCCCCAGATGGAAGTACGCGGTTGACGGTGAGTGGCGGTGATGCTCGTGCTTGGTTGTTACATGATAGAATGTTTGTGAGAACAGGTCTTACGATTTTGTCACCAGGATGGATAGGCAGCATGACCAGTGCTGATGGAACACATGCTTATGAAATGCAAAAATCACCAGTTTTATTGGTGTCCTGGCATGGCAAAGTCATGCAACTTAAGGTAGAAGGGTTATAAAACCATGGCCGGTAAAAAAGACAATATCAAAGCGCTGTTTTCAAATACCCGATCAAGGACCATTATTTTATTCACGATGATGTTGCTTTTCATCGCGGTGATCGTTGGTGTTCTCAAATTCAGTGCCATCATGAAACCAAACTCGAACGGAAGTGCGAGCCTAGCAAGTACACCTGGGATTCGATCTATCCCGGGATCAGCCAATCCAACGGCCCAATATGCCTCTTTGCAGCAAACTCAAAATTATGAGCAGGCCCAGGTTGCTGCAAAAAAAGGGGGCAGCGCTATTCCTACCATCATCCGTACTCATGCCTTTGGTGAAGGGGTGGATGTGATTGGTCCAAAACACGGTGAAGGCGCTGTTGGGTTTGAGACTCTGGCTCGGGAAGACCTGAGTGGCACTCAGAAAGGGCTTTGGCTGCAATCTTTGAAGGATAGCCATTGCAGCAAAGACAGCATTCAAAAAGTGATGAATGAGGGGGCTCAGTTAAGTGATCTCAAAGGCGCTTGTACTTGTGTACAGTTAAAAGAGAGTGGCTTTCGATTGGCTGACTTAGAACACGTTTGCTCTTGTAAAGAATTGAAAGAGGCTAGTTTTGATGCCAAGCAGTTGAAAGATTCGGGTTACACTGCGGAGCGGTTGAGAAAGTGCGGCTTTGATGCTTGCGAATTGCGAAGTGCCGGCTTCACAGCTCAAGCCATGAAGGACGCGGGTTTTTCAGATGATGAATTAAAAGGGGCTGGATTTTCACCGATTGAGATTTTGCGAGCCAGTGGATTGCCTGATGGTGTGACTGCCGATGACGTGCGTCAAGCCGGATGTCAAGCCGATGCGTTAAGGCGCTTGCACAGCCAGGGTGTTACAGCCGCGGCTATTCGTCGCATCAGTGGGTGTTCTGTTGCCGCATTGAAGGCCGCGGGCTTTACGGCGGAGGACCTAGAAAAAGCTGGGTATAGTGCGGCTGATTTATTGAAGGCGGGGTTCACGCCGGAACAGCTCAAAGCCGCGGGCTTTACGGCACGTGATTTGATGGATGCTGGATTAACAGCTGGTGATCTAGCTGCGGCAGGGTATACACCCGAGGATGTGAAAGCCGCTGAGGCTGAGTTACCCCCAGGGATCACAACCGCCAACTTAACAGCGGCGGGTTGTAGTACCGATGCATTGAAAAGAGAGCGTCTTGCGGGTGTCAGTGCGCAAATGATTCACAAAGTTGCAAATTGTAGCGCAGACGCTTTGAAAGCCGCGGGCTTTACGGATAACGATCTCACTCGTGCGGGCTTCACACCCGCTCAATTGCAAGCGTCATCAGCCGTTGTCAGTGACAATGATATCAAGGCCGCAGGTTGCGACCCTGCAAAATTAAAACAGCTGTTTGCAGAAGGCGCATCGGCACAACGTATTCATGAGCTGAATGGATGTAGTGCCGCAGAACTTAAGGCGGCGGGATACGACGCAGGTGAGCTCATTCATGCAGGATTTACCCCTCAAGAATTACAGGATGCAGGATTTACTCAGGCGCAATTGGCCGCAGCTGAGACTCCCGTCAGCGACGCTGAGATCAAGGCTGCGGGATGTGATCCCTCTAAATTAAAGCAACTCTTCACCGCAGGAGCCTCTGCTGAACGAATTCATCAATTGAATGGGTGCAGTGCTGCAGATCTTAAGGCTGCAGGCTACAGTGCCGGCGCGCTTGAGCGGGCTGGATTCACGCCTAATCAATTGTTGGCCGCAGGATTTACCCCGGCAGAGCTGTCCCCAGGCGCTTCTACGATCAGTGACGCCGCCATAAAAGCGGCCGGATGCGACCCTACAGCGCTGAAGCAGCTCTTGACCGAAGGAGTATCCGCTGCACGCATTCATCAGTTGAGTGGATGTAGTGCCGCGAGTCTCAAAGCCGCAGGTTTTAGTGCAGGTGCGCTTGCAGCAGCAGGTTTTACGCCGCAACAACTACTGGCAGCAGGGTTCACTACTGCTGATTTGAAGGCAGGACAGGCTGTTAGTGACGACGCTATCAAGGCGGCAGGATGCGATCCTACGCAATTAAAACAACTTTTTGCAGAAGGTGCGTCTGCTGCGCGTATTCACCAGTTAAATGGCTGTAGTGCTTCGGAACTGAAGGCAGCAGGCTATAATGCAAGTGCCCTTTCAGCAGCAGGTTTTACGCCGCAACAACTACTGGCAGCAGGGTTCACTACCGCTGATTTGAAGGCAGGACAGGCTGTTAGTGATGACGCCATCAAAGCGGCAGGATGCGATCCTACGCAATTAAAACAACTTTTTGCAGAAGGGGTCTCTGCAGCACGTATTCACCAGTTGAATGGCTGTAGTGCTGATGCCCTCAAACAGGCGGGTTTTGGTGCTAAGGATCTGGCTGACGCAGGATTTACGCCTGCTGAACTTTTGGCGGCAGGATTTACGCCTGCAGAGTTAACCGCTGCAGGGTTAAATCCAACGGGTGTGATTGCGGTGGGTCGAAAAGACAATTGTAGTGTTGCTTCTTTGACAGCAGCTCACACCTTGGGTGTCACGGCTGAAACCATCAAACAATCTTTGGGATGTTCAGCACAGAATATGAAAGCCGCTGGATATACTGCCAGTGAATTAAAAAACGCAGGATTTTTAGCTGCTGAATTAAAAGCCGCAGGTTTTGGTGTGGACGCGTTGAAGGCTGCAGGGTTTGACGCGAAAGAGTTGCAAGCAGCGGGCTTTGGTGTGGACGAGCTCAAAAAGGCCGGGTTCACGGAAAATGCGCTCAAGGAGGCAGGATTTCAAGCAGCCGATTTGAAAGCCGCAGGACTTGGGGTAGATCAACTCAAAGCCATGGGCTATGGTGCTTCTGAACTTAAGAAGGCAGGCTTTGGTGTAGAGGCTCTTCGCAAAGCAGGCTTTTCAGCGAAGGAATTAAAAGAAGCTGGCTTCACTGCGGATCAATTGAGGAAGGCGGGCTTTTCTTCACAAGATTTACAAAACGCAGGTTTTTCGCAGGCTGAGTCCTCATTAACAGGATTAGATAATTTGGCTCCAACGCCCCCAACCTCTTCTACCATTTCAACCTTTGGCCTGCCTGGAACGGCGCCTACTCCTGCAGCGACCAAGGAAGCGGAAAATGCGAAAAAATTAGAAGAGATTTTAAATCGACAAAAATCGATGATGGCTGATCAGCGTTATCAACAAAAAATTCAGCAACAAACCGGTACGATGTTACAGGCCGCCAATCAGACCTTGCAGGAATGGAAGAAAGCGCCGACTCAAGTATTGGTCTCAGGCACGCCACCAAGGCACTCGGCCGTAGCAAGTATTGCCACTGGAGCGGAAGGTCCCTTAGTTGCTGAGGCGCATGGCGAACATCATGAGGCGAGCAAACCAAACATCATCAAATCAGGTGATGTGTTGTTTGCGGTCCTTGATACCTCAGTGAACAGTGATGAGCCAGGTCCCATTCTTGCGACCATTGTGTCAGGAAAGCTCAAAGATTCAAAATTAATCGGTAGCTTTACGCTGCCCGCTAATGCCAGCAAAATGGTGATTTCATTCCACACCATGTCAGTTCCTGGTGCTGAAAAAACCGTTTCTATCAATGCTTTTGCGATTGATCCAAACACGGCTCGAACGGCATTGGCAACGCGTGCCAATCACCATTATTTGACACGTTATGGTTCTCTCTTCGCATCTACCTTCATTGAGGGCTTTGGTAATGCCTTCCAATCGGCAAATACGACGATATCCATCGGTGGTAGTGGCGGCACGCTTCAGAACACCACCATTGCCAATGGTGTGGGTCGAACAACCCTTGAGAATGCGGTGATTGGTTTGGCAACCCTTGGTAAGAGTTGGGGACAGATTGCGCAACAAAACTTTAATTTACCAACCACTGTAGAACTATGTTCAGGAACAGGGATAGGCGTCTTGTTTATTCAAGACTTAAAGACAATTTCATAAGATGGCAGGTTAAACATGGCAGACGACGATCAAAACACCGATGACTACCAGTTCGCCGATATGGATTCGGTGACTCCGGGAAGTGAGCATTCCGAGGAAGGCGCTTCGTCAAAAGAGGAGACAGAAGAGCAGCGTCCAGCTGCAGAGGGTAATAAAAATTACATGAAAAACAGGATCCTCCTTGTCGGAGGACTCTTTATTTTGATGGTGATCCTTTTCAAATGGTTTGGTTTTTTCTCTGGTGGAAAAAAAGAGATCATTCAACCCAAAACGCCTATTCCCATAAGCGCTCCCGCAGCGGTGGTTTCGCAAGGCGTACCCCCAGTCATGCAAGAGCTCTCGCCACCACCAAATGTTTCTGAGAAAGTAAATGAGAAATTGACGCTCCTGGAGTCAACTCAGCAAACCATGCAAACAGACGTGTCCACCGTTAATGCTCAAATGGGAGACGTGAACAAAAGTGTTCAATCACTGCTTGCTAAAATGACGGAGCTGAACCAGGCGATGGTCAATTTGAGCACGAAAGTGGATCAACAATCCCATGAGATTGAACAGCTGACCCAACAACGGCAAGCCATAAGAAAGCCACCGCATGTTGTGCGTAGAGCGAGTTCGCATTATCCTACTTATCATCTACAAGCCGTTATACCAGGCAGAGCATGGCTTATTGCAGGCAATGGCGCAACATTAACGGTAAGAGAGGGGACGGTCGTTGCAGGTTATGGTATGGTGAAGCTGATAGACGCTACAGAGGGACGGGTAACGACCAGCTCTGGACTTGTGATACGGTTCGCTCAAAATGACAGTTAGGATCGAATGATGGCAGACTGTACCAGTAACCCTGTATCATGCTGGATAGCGGATCAAGTTGATGTGCTGACGAATATTGCACAAAACTTACAATCCGTAGACCGACTCATCACAGGGGCCGCCTACCTCATGGGTCTTGCGTTTGGCGTTAAGGCGATGATGACTTTGAAGGAGTTGGGTGAATCAAAGACCATGATGTCGGGTCATAAATCTTTAAAAGAGCCTTTGCTCTATTTTTTAGTGGCCGCTATGCTGATTTACTTGCCGACTGGTTTTGAAGTTTTCATGAACACAACGTTTGGTTACTCGAGTGTCTTGTCATACGCTCCCATAGACAGTAACAGCTCGGCGTTGGATATCTTGTTTGGTCAGGGTAGTATGGTGGGTTCCTCCTTGGCTATCATCATCCAAACCATAGGGCTGGTGGCCTTTGTTAGGGGATGGATCCTGATTTCTCGTTCGGCCAACCAAGGGCAACCTGGGGGAACAGGGAAGGGGTTGGTTCATATTTTTGGAGGCATACTAGCAATGAACATTGTAGGAACACTACAAATCATTAATAATACGCTTTATGGGTCGAGTTGAAAGATTAAATATCTTAGGGGCATGATGTGAAAAGAAAAGCGAAATGGTTAAACAGCAAAGAAATTCAATTTTTTTTGGTGGCTATTGGGATGATGTTTTTTTTCTCAGAGGCTTGTGCTAACAGTGGTGCGACTATTGGCACTATGGCGTCATCGATAGTAAAAACCTTTGCGTCGATAGCAAGACTCATTACAGCAGGATCCTATATTGCTGGTTTGGGGTTTGCGGTAGGTGCCATCATGAATGGGGTTTGCGGTAGGTGCCATCATGAAATTTAAGGCGCATAAGGATAATCCGACACAAATCACTATTGGCACACCAATATCCCTGATTTTTATCGCGGCAGCTCTTTTGTTTCTACCGAGCATCCTATCCGTGGCAGGGTTTACCATGTTTGGTGAAGCAGGAACGACGGCGGGCCCAGGTGGGACCATATTTAAATAGTTCGACAGGAGGTTAACGTGGATAGAAGCGAGAAAGGGTTCCATTGGAGACATATTCAGTGGTTTTTGGTGATTGTTTCATCGTTGTTTTTGGTTTCCGAAGTTTTTGCTGCTGCTGGAACTGGTGGAAGTGGAACCATTGGCACCATGGCGTCATCGATAACAAAAACATTTTCTTCGATAGCTAGACTTGTGACAGCAGGATCTTATATTGCTGGTTTGGGGTTTGCGGTAGGTGCCATCATGAAATTTAATGGGGTTTGCGGTAGGTGCCATCATGAAATTTAAGGCGCATAAGGATAATCCGACACAAATCACTATTGGCACACCAATATCCCTGATTTTTATCGCGGCAGCTCTTTTGTTTCTACCGAGCATCCTATCCGTGGCAGGGTATACTATGTTTGGCTCTGCGGGAGGAATAGTAGCTGGACCAACAGGGTATATCTATTCATAACATGGAAAGTGCAGCGCGTTGTCAATTAAAACTCATAGCAACCCCGGGTGCCTGGCGAATGTACTCGAGTAGAAAAGCTGATCCGAAATTCAGGTCTTTTGAGCAAAAGGTATTTCAGCGTGACCGATTTACTTGTCAGTTTTGTGGTTTTCAAGCAAGGCTTTATCAAGATATTGTGAACTTAGATGGGAACTATGCAAACAATCAACTGGCCAATTTGGTAACGGCTTGTTGTTTTTGTTCACAATGTTTTTTCTTAGAGTCTGTAGGTGTGGGGGGGTATGGGGGGGGCACATTGGTCTATCTTCCTGAGCTGACTCAAGCTGAGGTCAACAGTCTTTGCCATGTTCTTTTTTGTGCTATCACCAATGACACAGGGTATAAAAACAGTGCTCAAACGATCTATCGAAGCTTTAAAGTTCGTTCACAGACCGTTGAGGAAAAATTTGGAGAGGGCACCAGTGATCCTTCCATTTTTGGACATTTGCTGATTGACTCCGGCCCTATTTCTGATGAGAGCTTGGATCAACTCTTTAATAACATACGCCTTTTGCCTTCACGGGCTAAGTTTAGAAAGCAGATAGAGCAGTGGGCAGCTAGTGCACTAGAGGAAGTTGTAGAGGCTTAGGATCGCTCCCGATCCTTAACATAAAAGGACACGGCATGGCCAAGTGGGCAGAATCTTTTTTTGAGGGTGTGGATACTTTTTTTGCCTGGTTAAGTACCTCGCTTCATCAAACGACAGAATCTTACTGTGAACTTGAAACGGCAGATGATTCGGATGTGTTGGTGTTTCACGATGGTAGTTTGGTTTCCATATTAAGAGTTGAGGGAGTCACCGCTCTTGCGGGGGCCGATGAGTTTGATCGATTGGTGGAGGGATTAACCAATGCGTTTCAACCAGCCATGGGGCGGCCTGGACACGCCTTGCAAGTGTATTTCAGTCATGACAAACAAAACATCAAAAAACTCATCCGTGATATTTATGCGCCAGCTGAGGCGACGAAAAAACGTCTTGATCTTAATTTAGATGATTTGTTTTCTGAGCGGGTGGATTTTTTGTCGCAATATTGCGCTGAAGAGCGTGTCTATTTTGTGTTGATCACACGTCCTTTTAATTTGATGAGTGATCAACTGAAAATAGCGCATAAATCCAAGCTGAAAATGATCAAAGATTTGAAGGCGCCGTCCTTTAAATTTTCACAAACGGTATACGCGGCTATTCCTGAGTTGCGAGATACTCACAGTGCCTATGTTCGGTCTGTGATGAATGAGATGGACACGCTTGATCTCTATGCAAATTTGTTAAATGTGCATGACTCATTGCACGCCATCCGAATGACAGCTGATCCTGATTTTACAGCAGATGATTGGCGAGCAACTTTGCCAGGGGACTCTCTTCCTGTGCGAGAAATGAATAACTTTGAGGGTGATGTGTCGGATCTATTGTGGCCATCATTGGCAAAGCAGGTGATTCCAAGGGATGCCGAGGTCATTGATCGTCGAACGGTTCTTGTTGGAAGCAAGATTTACTCTTCAGCTTATATTGATTTATTTCCAAAGGACATCAGACCCTTCATCAGTTTGTTTTCACGAATTCTACCCACGCATATCCCTTGGAGAATTTCTTTTCTGCTTGAGAGTGAGGGGCTGGCCACCATCAAATTGAAGGGGTTACTCGCCTCGATATTAAGCTTTTCATCGGCGCAAAATCGATTGATCAGTGACTCGGTGAATTTATTGAAATATTTACACATCAATACTGACGAGTCGATGATTCGGTTACGGGTTGTGGCCAGCACTTGGGCTCCAGAGGGAGAATTGTCGTTGTTACGTCGACGGTCTTCTGAGTTGGTGAAAGCCATTCAGGGTTGGGGATCAACGGATGTGTCTGAAATGTGCGGTGATCCGTTTTCGGGCTTTGTGGCCACCATGTTGGCCACTACAACAGCCAGTCCTGCAGTTCCAACGATAGCGCCTCTTTCTCAAATCATGAGCATGCTACCCATCACAAGACCTGCATCTCCGTGGGCAACAGGTGCTTTGTTGTTACGTTCCCCTGATGGAAAGCCTTGGCCATTTCAGCCTGGTTCATCCCAGCAAACGACGTGGATTGATTTGGTGTATGCGCGTCCTGGTTCTGGTAAATCGGTTTTGTCCAACACTTTGAATTTGGCGCTTTGTCTCTCTGCGGGTTTGACGCGCTTACCGAGAATTTCTATCATTGATATTGGCCCTTCGAGCAGTGGATTGATATCTTTGCTTAAAGAAGCCTTGCCAGCCGAAAAGCGGCATTTGGTGGCCTATTATCGTCTACGGATGACCCCAGAATATTCCATTAATCCCTTTGACACGCAATTAGGGTGTCGCTACCCAACCGCCTTGGAGCGCTCCTTTCTGGTTAATTTTTTGACCTTATTGACGACTCCACTTGGGGCTGAAAAACCATATGATGCGATGCCTGATTTAATAGGAATGGTGGTGGATGAGTTATACAAAAGTTTTTCAGATGACTCTAATCCTACCCCTTACTCCCCTGGGGTTGAACAATTTATTGACAGTATTTTGGAGGAAATTGGGTTTGTACGTGATTCGAAATCCACTTGGTGGGAGGTGACCGACGCTTTGTTTTCGGCAGGTTTTGAACATGAGGCCATGCTTTCTCAGAGATATGCCATGCCATTGCTTGCAGACGCTGCTTCTATTTGTCGAACGTCATCCGTTGAGGATTTATATGAGAAGGTGACTTCACCAACGGGTGAGTCGTTGATCAATGCTTTTTCCCGCATGATTTCTGGGGCTGTTCGGGAGTATCCTATCCTGTCGAGGGTTACCGCATTTGATATGGGGGATGCTCGTGTGGTTTCTTTGGATTTGGATGAGGTTGCTAAAAGTGGTGGAGATGCTGCTGATAGACAAACGTCGGTCATGTATATGTTGGCGCGTTATGTCTTGGCGAGAAGTTATTACTTGACCGAAGAAAGCATGAACAATACACCTGCTCAATATCAGGCTTATCACAAGGAGCGAATTGGTGAAATCAGAGAAGATCCGAAACGAATAGTTTATGATGAATTTCATCGAACGTCTAAATCAGCGGCTGTTCGCGAACAGGTGATCATCGACATGCGCGAAGGGCGGAAGTGGAAGGTGCAAATTGCGTTGCTGTCACAATCGGTGGATGACTTTGATCCAGTGATGATTGATTTTGCGACATCGATTTATATTATGGATGCTGGTCCCACCCAAGCCGTTGAAAAAACATGTGCTATTTTCGGGTTGTCGGAAACGGCAAAAATAGCTTTAAGAACAAGAGTTCATGGACCAAGAGAGGGAGGGGCTACCTTTCTCGCACAATTTGCCACCAAGAATGGGATCAGTGTTCAGTTGCTCACCTTGACTTTGGGGCCTATTGAATTATGGGCCTTCAGCACGACTTCTGAGGATGCTATGGTTCGCAATGAATTGTATCGACATCTGGGTCCTGCAGAAGCGAGGCGTTTTCTTGCCACCTTGTTCCCGGATGGTTCTGTGGTCAAAGAAGTCAGCGAGCGTTTGAATAGACTGAAGCAAGAGGGTGGCTTGATTGAGGAGAGTGGTCATTTGGGGGTGCTTGATCAATTGGTGAGTGAGATTTTAGCCGCTTATTCGCAAGATCCTAGCTGTAAAAGCCTGCCACCCTCGAGAGTTTAAGCGATCGAGTCGTTTAAAGAGAACCCATTGAGAATGCCTGGAATGAATGGGTTGATTTGATTTTTTGTTTTGAGGACGTAGCGCCCAGAATTGCCGTTGATTTCAAAAAGAATCTGTAGACTTGAGCTGTCTTGTTCATCCACTAGGACATTCACCTTTTGCAACATCTTAAAAAACGCCCAAGGTCCTGTTTCATCAATTTCATAATGACGTCCTTCGATAGAGTTGAGTGATAATTTGGCATTGGTTTGTGGCCAGTGAAAATTGACAGGTGAGTCACTGTCTTGGGTATCCTTGAGTTGGGTGCTGCCAATCATCAATTCAAGGTTTGAGAGTACAGGATCTAAATTCAATTTTTGTAAGCTGAAATCAATTTTACTGGTTTCTCCAAGCTCTGGAAAAAACATGTTGGTGATGACATTTGCTCGGATGAGTTCGTTGACCATATCGGGTGAGATGGGCAGAACATAATGGTTTAATTCTTTCAATTGCCATTGGGCTTGTGAGGTGTCAATAAAGGGTTTTAAATATTGTTCTACAAAGGTATTCAGTCGGCCATGGGGTGAAAAGAATCGGTCAAAATCTGCAATGGTGACTTCTTGTGTTTTGGTGATATCCAGTGGGTAGCGTTTGGCTATGGTGTATTGATAGTCTTGAACTACCAATTGCTGCCATTGTTGGTTGAGATAGGTTTTGCTGTCACTTATTAGGATAAACCAAGTATCGTCGGCCATTTGTTTTACCCAAGTGGCAACAGGTTCAGGTAATTGACGAGTTTCTGCATATAATGCGCTGATAGGGTTTGAAAGAGAATCTCCTTCGAACCTGGATTTGGTGATGGTGAAGGCTGTTTTGCCTTGATCATGAACCATAGATAAGGTCGTGATGAATTTTTCTAATTCGTTTAGGTTGGTTGATAGTTCTCGGATGGCCGTTTGACTCATCAAGCTGAGTTGGGTAAATTTACTGGCTATTTCTTGGTTGAAGAGCGTTGCATTCTCCCCTAATTCAGGACTTGTGTTTTGCAAAATAAGCTCAAGTAGTTTGTTGATGGTGTTTGCAAGGTGTAGCGAATGCATAAGAAGGCTTGCCTGTTGATAATCCTGAACATGAAGAGGGGCTGACTTTCGCATAAAATTTTGCCACCAAAGCACATATTCATAGCAATAGGCTTGTTGAAGCAGGGTAGGTAAATGAGCGAGATCTTGGCGCGCCAACACCCAATTATCTGTTTGGAGTTGCGCACTGATTTCGGGCAATGCGCTGACGATTTGTTTAAAACCTGATTTGCTAAACATCACAGGGATCTCTTTGTCAGACAATTCAAAGCCGTTGATGTTTATCGCTTCTCGCTCTTTGGGGAAACTACCCTTAGCCAGACTGTAGTATAAATAATTCGCAGGTAGTGCATTCAAGTAATTTCTCACATCACTGACGATTTGATGATTGATAGGGACGGGTTGAAAGGGTTGTTGGAACACTTGCTTTATCAGCGAGAGTTTGTTTTCTAACACGTCAGCAGGAGCTTGTTGCCAGGTTTTCCGAAACCATGCCAGCACGTCAGATGGGGAGAATCTTGACGGATCTCCAAGCATCAGATAAATTTTTAAAGCATCATACCGATCGGCTTGTGTCAACCGGGTATCCAGGATGGTTTGTTCAATTTCTGCAAGGATTGTGGGTAGAAAGTTTCCTTGAAGATGTTGTTTTGTTTGAGCATTCAATTGATTTTTTAAGGTTTGGATGGTCGGCAGAGACAGCGAATTGGAAGACAGCTTGTCAAGGGTACTTGAGGCCATTGTCAAATGGTATAAAGCGGATGAGGCATCCCCATTTTGAACGCGGCCCAAGGTGTCATAAGTTAAGAGTTCTTTACTTGCTTTATCGAGCAATCGCGATGATTTGACATGTTCTATTCCAAGCCATCCGAATGAAAGAGCAACCAGTCCGATAAGGGTACTCGTTACCCATTTAGGCGAGACTGAAATACTGCTGGGCCTACATTTGGTGATGTTTTGAAAGGCAACTAGCGCTCCTTCAATAAAATAGGCGCGATGATTGATAGATTGTGGAAAGTTTTCTTGAATGGTCAGCGCATACTCATGTTGAATTTTTTTACAAACACGGTCCACGCTCACGCCCCCTTGTTCGCCACTTGTCAAATAGAGTGCTTTGAGGCGAAAAGATTTGGGTGACATTTGTTGCATCAGCGTTTGAATCACTCTGCCGAGGCTTGCCACTTGAAGGGGAAACTCTCTGATTAAGGTGCGCTTGATGTTTGACCGAGCTGGGTGCATTTTTTGGATCACTTGTTGACCCAGCACATCGATGAGTTGTTCAAATTGCGCTTTAAAGTTATGAAGATATTTGCCATCTCGTGTGGCCCAATCTAAAGAAAAGCCGAGGGGTTTTTTCAGATCGCTCACATGTTCATTTTGAAAAAATTCACAAAAGCCTGCCAAAGCATCGAGCTGAGTCAACAGGAGGGCTGCAGGGATTTTGTAGTTTAAACTGTGGCCAAATTTTGCCAGTAATTGCGTGTGGGTTTTGCAGTGTTCGGCACAAGCAATAGGATCGGAAATGAGCAGTTCATGAAGATCAACACATAAAATAATTCCGCTGATTTTCAAGGCCCGGTGACAATGATTCAATTGTTTGAGTGTGTATTGCAACAGATGATTGCTCTGATTGAGCCAAGATTCACCCAATTCAACAATAAGGCCTTGAGGGTTGTAATAAATATCCGCAGAGAGCTCGGAGTCTACACTCATGTGTTCAAGTTGGCTCTGGCGCAATAAGGTGGACTTCCCTTGTTTATTTCTGCCGGTGAGAAGTAAAAAGGACAAAGCTTGATGTTGAGGTTTTAATTGAAAAATGACTTTTTTCAAAGCCTCACATAGGGCGTGGAGTGATTTATCCATTAATAATCCAAATGAGCAAGCATGGTATTCCCTAATAAAACGGTTTTGGCTTTGTGTTCTAGTAATAAGTGACTTGTGAAGTACAGAGCGATCACGGTACTGAGGGCAAGGAGAATGGCAACTATTGAGGACTGGTGGTTTGTCGCGTGAGGTGCTGGCGGGGGCTCTTCTTTGAAAAGGCGATCTGGCTTGTTGGCTCGATGGCGTTGAATGAGTTGGTATAACTCTTCAGTGAGGTTATCGAGAATTTGTTTGCCATCTGGGCGGAGATGTTGTTCGCCTTCGAAGCCTGCTATCAGACAATAATAGGCCAGCTCAAGGAGATCTAAGTATTGGTTGGTGCGTTCTTTGATATGGTGGATGATGTCAAAAAATCGGCGTTGAGGTCCTATGTCATCGTGAGAGGAGGGTGTGAATGCTTTGAATTCAGTGCCCTCTCCATGGATGCGGCAGTAATTTTTTCCGAGGGACTCGTCTATGGTTGCGGTCAGCAGGTAGGCCGCGATGATAATAAACTCATCAGCATAGTGAAGGCCAGTTAATCGGCTGTGAAAAGCATACAGTTCATGTTCAATGTTTTCCCTGATGATGTTCACTTCGGGAAGGGTTGGGCTTATGGACAATCTTTCGAGCAAGGATAATACCGGCCCCGCTGCGGCGACCAGGGGATTCGTGACTGAGGAGTGGATAAACAGTCTAGAGCGGTAATACCCCTGTGGGATCCGGTGGTTTCTTGGAACCACAAGCCGGGTTGCAAGAGAGACCGAATAAGACTCGGCTGTCATGGTCTAACTCCAACTGATGAGACATATAAACATCATAAAAGATGATACGGGATCTGTTAAGCGTTGTCGAATTAGTGTTGCGCTGCAGCCAAACCCTCAAGGATGGTTAATGCGGCATAAATCTGATAATCCTCATGTAATAATCGTTGGTCGTCATTCACGGTTGTTTTTGCGGTTTTTTGGTTAGGATTGTTGAAATGTCCGCTTAAATCAGCTTCTGTGATTTCTGCCAAAGCATCTTTGTTTCCGGAGCCCTTTGGAATGCTGACCTCTTCAACGATGATGTCAGGTGTGATGCCTTTGGCTTGGATGGAGATGCCGGAGGGGGTGTAGTAAAGAGCCGTCGTTAATTTGATGCCGCGTTTTTCATCCAGGGGTAATACGGTTTGAACAGATCCCTTGCCGAAACTTCGAGTCCCTACGATGATGGCTCGCTTGTTGTCTTTGAGGGCACCCGCAACAATTTCTGAGGCGCTGGCTGAGCCATTATTGATGATGACGACCATCGGGGCCTTATTTAGGATATCTCCAGGATTTGCCATGGCGGTAAATTTAGAACCAGGCAAGCGGCCTTGTGTATAGACTATCATTTCTTGATTGCCTTTGTTGTCTTTGTCCAGAAAGGCATCAGATACTTGAATGGCTGAGTCTAAAAGTCCTCCCGGGTTGTTTCTTAGGTCAAGAATGAATCCTTTGAGGTTTCCGCCGGCTTGCTTTGCTAAGTTTGCGACTGCTAGCTCCATATCTTTGTCGGTGGTCGCTTGAAATTGTGAGAGACGAACATAACCGAACTGATGGTCGATCAAAACACTTTTGACGCTTTTGATCTGAATGATTTCACGGGCTAGAGTGAAACTGAGCGGTTTGTTCACCCCTTTACGAAGCACGGTTAATTCAATCTTACTGCCAGGCTTCCCGCGCATCATATCAACAGCATCCTTTAATTCTAACCCTTGCACAGACTTGGACCCTAGCTTGATGATGTAGTCTCCTGATTTGATCCCGGCTTTGAAGGCGGGCGTGTCTATCAATGGGCTGACCACTTTTACGACACCATCCTCTATCGTGACCTCAAGGCCCAAACCACCAAACTCACCATTAGTAGAGGTTTGTAGTTCTTTAAAATCTTTTTCGTCGAGGTAGCCTGAGTGAGGATCTAATCCGCTCAGCATGCCCCGAATGGCATTGTCAAATAATTCTTTGTCACTGATGGGTTTGACATAATATTTTTTGATGTCGCTGATAGCGTTAGAAAATCGTTGCACGTCTTCAACAGGTATTTGATGATTGGTGGGTTGCGTTTCGGGTTCGGCCAAACCTCTGAGAGGGAGGAGTGAGGCTGCCACGAAGAGGGCTACCAGTTTAGGGTTTGATGCTTTTAAATGGAACATGACATTCTCCTCAGTGGCCTGGTATCCATTAAGACAACCAGTTCAGCGGGGAAATTGCTTTTCCGCGCTCTCTTATTTCAAAGTATAGACCGTTTTGCTTAAGTCCGCCGCTATGTCCGACGGCAGCGATCGCCTCGCCTTGTTGAACACTTTCGCCCTTTTGTTTATAAAGGGACTGATTATGGGCATATAATGACATGAAGCCTTGACCATGATCGACTATCAATAATAAGCCATATCCCTTTAACCAGTCGCTAAAAACCACTTTCCCTGGGTAGATTGCAGTCACTGGCGTGCCTTCATTCGCAAAAAAAACAATGCCTTGGTTTAGCTTTTTCAATGGACTGTCATTGCCTTGGACGGGTCTTGGCAGTTTTTTATGTTGAAAAACCAACGGGTGACGGGGTTGTAGGGTGCTTTGTTGGGACAAAGTCTTAAGCAAGTTGGACAGCGTCTCTTTATTTTGCTGATGCTCTTTGAGGCTTTGTTGCTGGCTTTGAATGGTTTTGTTGAGAACTTGGAGAATGGCCATACCATATTGTTTATTTTTCTCAAGCTTTTGTTGGTGTTGGAGTAATTGTTGTTGCAATCGTTGTGTTTCATTCATTTCAAGCTGTAAGGATTCATAGCTTTCGGTGAGTTTTTGTTTGGTTTCAAGAATATCGGCTATCACATGTTGACGCGATTTCAGCATGTATGCGTAGAAGGTTAGAATTCGGCTGGTTTTGTAGGGGTTGTCTTGATTCAATAGCCACTTGAGCGGCTGATACTCACCCATCATGTAACGAGCTCGAATGTGTTTGGCTAGGAGTTGGCGTTGAGTATCAAGTTGTGCGTTTAATGTGTCAATTTGATGTTGTGATTGTGTGATTTTATGCTGACGACGATCCATGTCTTGTTGCGTGAGTCGGGACTGATGAACCCCCATACTGATTTTTTTTTCAGTCAATGCAAGTTCTTGGTTTAAAAGATGATTTTTATCTTGTGCTGTGTTTAAGGTGTGTTGAAGGGAGTTGATCTCAGTCTCTAAGTGTTGGAGCTTGCTTTTGGTTTGCGTCAGAGTTTCCACGTTTCCGGCCGTTATAGTCAACGGGAAGCTTAGGAGGACGATAAGGAGTGTTTTAGTCATGTGTGACATGTTCTTCTACCCATAAGGATTTGCCTGTCATTTCTCGAGGAATGGGCAGGTGGAGCAATTGTAACAGGGTTGGGGCAACGTCGATGAGACAGCCTTTTTCTGTATTAAAGTGCCCATTTTCCCCCAGATAGAGCAAGGGTACGGGGTGGTTGGTGTGCGCTGTGTGAGCTTGTTGGGTGGTGTCATCAAACATCGATTCTGCATTACCGTGATCGGCTGTGATCAGCATTTGTCCACCTACCTTGTCTAAGGCTTGCCAAACCTCGTACATGGCTTTATCCAAGCACTCGATGGCTCGAATAGTTGCTTCAAAATCGCCAGTATGACCCACCATATCGGCATTGGCATAATTGCAAATGATGACATCATCTTCACGATTTTGGATGGCTGATATCAAGGCTCGAGTCAGTTGAACCGCGCTCATTTCGGGCTGCTCATCATAGGTGGAGACTTTTGGCGAGGGGATTAAAACGCGATGTTCATGAGAAAAGACTTGTTCCGACCCTCCATTAAAAAAATAAGTGACATGGGCATATTTTTCCGTTTCACTTAGGCGAAGTTGTGTTAGTCCTTGATGTTCGAGCACTTCACCTAACGTGTTATGGAGGATGAGATGGGGGAATGCGATACGTGTGTTAAGATGGTGGCCATAGTCGGTCATACTGATCGCATGTGCGATCTTGGGTGTTTTGATGCGATGAAAACCATGAAAGTCTTGATTTATCAGCGCTTCTGTTAATTGTCTGACTCTATCTGCTCGAAAATTGAAACAGAGCACCGAATCGCCATCTTGAATGATTGAGCCTTTGCCAATGAGGCTTGGGGGGATGAATTCGTCGTTGATGTTTGAGGCGTAATTGGATTCGATACAGGCTTCTGGAGAGGTGAAATGGTGATCCGTGTGGCCTTCCGTGAGTAGGCGATAAACTGTTTCTGTGCGTGGCCAACGCTGGTCACGGTCCATGGCATAATATCGTCCAGAGATGGAGCATATTGTGGCGACAGGGTGTTTTTGGAGAAACTGTTCTAGTCGTTGAAAACTCGGAAGTGCGCTTTGTGGGGGGGTATCACGCCCGTCGAGAAACAAGTGTAGACAAACATTTGTAAAGTGAAGATGGTCGCATAAGGTGAGGAGTGCGAACAGGTGTTTTTCATGGCTATGAACGCCGCCTGGTGATAACAGTCCCATGATATGTAGGGTTTTGTTGTGATGTTTCATGTCTTCAATGGTTTCAATAAAGGCTTCGTTTTTTTCAAGCACGCCTTGATGTATGGCGTCGTTGATGCGGGTGAAGTCTTGGGGGATGACGCGCCCTGCCCCGATGTGCATGTGACCCACCTCAGAATTTCCCATTTGCCCTTTCGGCAATCCTACGGCAGGTCCTGAAGCTTCGAGGAGGGTGTGAGGGCGTGTCTGCCACCAGTGTACCCAATGAGGCGTATGTGCCTGAGCAATCGCATTGTATTTTTTTTCATGCCGATAGCCCCAACCATCAAGAATCATTAATACCAGCGGTGTCCTGAAGTGGTGATGTGAGGGTTCTGACGAGTTATTCGATGTCGTAGGCAAACGGGGTGATCGGCTGTTTTTCGGTATGGAGGTCATAGATCTTAATCTTTTATCATAAAGAGGTTAGACTATAGGACATTTTTGCTGTTGGAAGAAGTAGGTTGAATCAAAAACTACCGCAACATGTTGCCATTGTGATGGATGGTAATGGCCGATGGGCAAGACATCGGGGGCTAGAACGCATCGAAGGGCATAGCGCGGGTGTTGAATCCGTAAGAGCCATGGTTCAGAGTTGTCTAAAACAAAAAATCCCCGTGTTGAGCTTATTTGCATTCAGTAGCGAGAACTGGGCAAGGCCCGCGATGGAGGTCGATTTTCTCATGGGTTTGTTCTTGACGGCTTTAAAACAAGAGATCAAAGCCTTACATCAACAAGGCGTTTGTGTACGCTTTATGGGGGATCGTACGCCTTTATCCACAACCTTGTGTCAAGAAATGGACGAGTCTGAAGGCTTAACTCGAGACAATTCTAAGCTCATCTTAAATTTTGGATTAAATTATGGTGGGAAATGGGATATTGTGCAGGCCGCAAAGGAATTGGCTCGCCGGGTTCAGGCAGGTGTGATGGATTTGGATTCGATTGATACTCAGTCCTTTGAAAAAGTGTTGTCCACGAGCTCTCTACCTTCGCCTGATTTGTTCATCAGGACGGGGGGCGAGCAACGCGTCAGTAATTTCTTTTTGTGGCAGTTGGCTTATACCGAATTATATTTTTCACAAGTGTACTGGCCTGATTTCACAACGGCAGAGTTTGAAAAAGCGCTGGCTTGTTTTTCTTTGCGGAAGCGGCGTTTTGGACAAATTGAAAGCCTTGATGAGGGATCTGATGTTTAGACAGCGATTATTAACCGCTTTGGTGCTTGTGCCCCTGGTTTTGATGAGTCTTTTTTATGGCAATATGATCTTGTTGGGTGTTGTGGTTTTATTCCTTGTGGGCGTTGGTGGGTGGGAGTGGTGTCAACTGGTGCCTATTCATACGTTTTTTGGGAAGCTCATCTTTTTGTTGCTTTTGATGCTCATGGTGGTTTTCAGTTGGTACTGCTTCTCGTCCTGGTTAATGATGGGATTGGGGCTTTGGCTTCGATGTTACTATCCTTCGTCAACTGTTCTTTGGGGACATCGTCTTGGGGTCGCTCTTCTATGTTTGGTATTTCTTCCTTTGTTCGCCACCAGCCTTGCAGGCATTTATCAATGGGGCAATGGAAAACCCATGATTCTCTATATCCTTTGTCTTGTGTGGGCTACTGATACGGGCGCTTATCTGGGCGGTAAGGGGTTAGGTCGTACGAAGTTAATCCCTAAAGTCAGTCCTGGAAAAACGGTTGAGGGTGCTCTTTCAGGCTTGTTATTGGCACTGGTTGTCGCCTTCATTGGATCGTTCTACTTTACGCCCCATTCTTTGGTGCTTTGGTATGCCGTGGCGACGAGTACCGCTTTGATTTCTATGGTGGGTGATTTGTTTATCAGCATGCTAAAACGACGCTCTCAATTAAAAGATACGGGACATCTTTTTCCAGGTCATGGAGGGGTGCTTGATCGCATAGACAGTCTGATCTCAGCGATGCCTCTGTTTTACTTTTGCATCTCTTTTGGGTCCGCCTTATGATCTTGACCGTGTTTTACTTTGTTTTGGCATTGATGGTGTTGGTTATTGTGCATGAATTTGGGCATTTTATCGTGGCGCGTTGGTGTGGTGTGAAAGTGTTGCGTTTTTCTTTCGGGTTTGGAAAGGTATTGGCCTCCTGTTCTGATAAACGAGGCACAGAGTATGCGCTCTCTCTCATTCCTTTGGGTGGTTATGTCAAAATGTTAGATGAATCGGAAGGCGAGGTTCTTCCGGGTGAGCGTCATTTGGCTTTTAACAGAAAATCCATTTCGGCGCGTTCAGCTATCATTCTTGCCGGTCCTGTTTTTAATTTTATTTTTGCTTTCTTGGCTTTGTGGTGCGTCTTAGTGATGGGCATCAAATCGCTTGCTCCGATGATCGATCACATTGTGCCTGGAAGTATAGCTGCTCGCGCAGGATTTACTCCGGGCCTTGAAATGATGTCGGTTGACGGTAAAAAAGTAGACAGCTGGCGGGATTTTCAATTGGCGCTCATGCCGCTGTTAGGGACCAGTGAACCCATCAAAATGACGGTGAAATCCATTAAAGACGGGCATGAAAAGACGTTGCTCTTGCCTTTGGCCAATTGGCAACTGGATTCAAAAAAACCGGACGTATTGGAGAGCTTTGGGATACAACCTTTTGTACCGACCGTTCCGCCCATCATTGCTAAGGTTCTTGTTGGCTCACCTGCGGCTGTGGTCGGATTACAAAATGGCGATACCATCGTTTCTTTAAACGGTCAGCGTATTCAAGATTGGTTTGAAGTCCTCGATAAAGTCAAGCATCATCCAAATCAGAAGATCCTCTTGAAGGTGTTAAGGCATGGGCATTTTAAGACTTTTGAAGTCCCAATTGGGAGTGTCAAGCACGAAGGGGAACTTGCGGGTTATCTCGGGGTGATGTCGCAACCCATCCGTTGGCCCGCGCACTGGTTGCGTATACAACGGGAAGGTCCCGTTCAAGCCTTGGGGACGGCTCTAGGTCAAACCACAACGTTGATTCGAGCAACGGTTTCTTTCATCGGAAGACTATGCATGGGGAAGTTGTCTTTGCATAGCATCAGCGGCCCTGTGGGTATTGCTGAGGGTGCTGGGGCGTCTGGGCGTAGTGGATTGCCGTATTATCTGTCTTTTTTGGCGCTGGTCAGTATCAGTCTTGGCGTGTTGAATATCTTGCCGATCCCTCTATTGGATGGGGGGCATCTGCTTTATTGCTTTTTGGAATTCATTTGGCGCCGACCTTTGCCCGAGTCGTTTCGAGCGGTAGGGGGATATTTGGGTATGGTGGTGCTGGTAGCCTTAATGTTTATTGCGTTGACTAATGATCTTACACGGCTGATTTAAACTTCTGTTGACAGAGCGCGCGACTTCCTATAAAAGGTGTAAACCCCAGATCCTTTGACTGGGTTTTTACTCAAATACTCCTGGTGCTGGGTGTAAATAATAATGAAAAAAATATGTAAAAAAAATATCATCGTAGGATGCTATTCCGCATTACTGTTGTGGTCCGGAACGATGACTGCCGCGACTGATTTCGTGGTACGTGACATTAAAGTAACGGGCTTGCACCGGGTGAGCGTGGGTACCGTCTTAAACTATTTACCGGTACAGGTGGGTGAAGATATTGGGCCATCCTCTACGCCTCAAATCATTCGCGCGCTGTATGAAACAGGGTTTTTTCAATCTGTGGTGCTTGAGCGGGAAGGTAATACGCTGATTGTGAATGTGACTGAGCGTGCCACCATTGGTTCGGTGACCGTTGTGGGGAACAGTGAGATCCCCAATGATAAGATGAAGGAGATTTTGAAAGATTTGGACTTGATCAAAGGACGTGTTTTTCAACGAGCCTCCCTTGAACGTCTCGAAAAAGAATTGAAACAAGCCTACAATGCGCAAGGAAAATATAATGCGCGTATTGAGAGCACAGAAACACCCTTGACCGAAAATCGTGTGGCCATTCAAGTGACCATTTCGGAAGGTCGGGTGTCGCGAATCAAAGATATCAAAATCATTGGAAATCATGATTTTACTACAAACCAACTGCTTCCTGAGTTGGCACTTGCCAAAAGTGGCCTTTTTACATACTTCACTAAAAAAGATCAATACTCTAAAGCGTCTATGGATGCCTCTTTAGAAGCACTGCGATCTTATTATTTGGACCGTGGATATTTGAAGTTCACCGTTATCTCTTCGCAAGTGTTGTTGGCGCCAGATAAGAAAGATGTTTTTATCAACATTCGTATTGAAGAAGGTCCACAATATCGATTTTCAGGCTTCTCGGTGGTTGGCAAAACGGCGCTGAGTAAAGAAAAAATGGATTCGTTGGTCCAGGTCAAACAAGGCGCTATTTTTTCACGCAAAAAAGTGACTGAGACTATTTCAGTGATTGGTTTGGCGCTAGGTGACATAGGGTTCGGATTTCCAGCAATCAATGCGGAACCACGTATTGATGAACAAAACAAAACCGTATTCATCACGTTTGTGGTTGACCCAGGACGACATGTCTATGTCCGCCGAATCAACTTTCATGGCAACACCAAGACCGGTGATTATGTTTTGCGCAACGTGATTCGGCAAGATGAAGGGGCTTTGCTGTCCTTACACAACATAAAAGAATCCGAGCGGCGTTTGCGGATGCTGAGCTACATTAAAAATGTGGATGTGAAAACAACGCCGGTGACAGGTGCGAACAATCAGGTTGATTTGGATGTGCAAGTGGAAGAGGCCTCCTCTGCAGAAGCGAGTGCATCAGTGGGTTATGGTTCAACCCAACTACAATTTAGCGCAGCGTTCAACCAGTATAACTTCATGGGCACAGGGCGTACGGTGGGTTTGGGATTCAATGCGAGTGCTTGGGGGCAAGATTATACCTTTAATTATTTCAACCCTTTTTATACCAATACGGGTGTGGGCAGAGGTTTCAATGCTTATTTTATGAGAGTCGACCCCAAGAAGAGTTTGGATGTGAGCGTATACAGCTCTAATCGTTTCGGGGGCGATGTGAATTATAGCATGCTGGTGGGCGAGCAAAGCAGCGTGCAATTTGGGTATGGTTATCAGGGATTGATGATACAGTCAGTAGGAAGGGTGCAACAAATACAAAATTTTGTGGATTTGTATGGTAAAGATTTTAATCAATTTCGGTTGAGCTTGGGGTGGAATAGAAACAGTTATGATCAAATGCCCTATCCTCAGCATGGGATCAACCAGCAATTCGGTACGCTGTTTGCATTGCCCGCAACGTCAAGTTCTTTTTCATACTACAAGGCCTCGTATCAAGCCAGGATGTACTACCCCTTATTTCGTGGTTTTATCTTTACGATGATGGGGAACGTGGGTTTTGGTAATACCTTTAATGGGCAAGGGTTACCTTTTTATGAGAATTATTTTGCGGGTGGTATTGCTCAACCTGGGCAAGTTCGAGGGTATGATAGTTATTCCTTAGGTCCTCAGGACAGTACGGGACGTTCTTTGGGTGCCAACTTGCTGCTGAATGGAACCTCAGGCCTTATTTTACCCTATCCACTGAGTCGAGAAAATCTTCGTACGACGGTGTTTGCGGATGCGGGTAACGTGTTTAACCAAGGCACGCCATTGGCATTAAGTGGTACCAACGAAGGGCCTTTCCGATTTTCAGCAGGGGTTTCACTCGAGTGGCGTTCTCCTTTTGGCCCGCTAGCCTTTAGTTTGGCGAAAGCATTGAATCAGCAACCGACAGACAAACCTCAATTTTTCCAATTTTCTTTGTCATCGAGTTTTTAAGGGGAGATATCGCAACCTGTGATAGTTTGTGCTAGCATTCTTACCCTGATCAAATGATGTTGTTCAGGGGTTATGGTTTGGTTTTTCAATTGGGAGTGAGATAATGAAGCAATTAGGTGGTGTGTTCATTGCGTTGGTCATGACGTTAGTGAGCGTAAATGTGTTTGCAGATGGGACGAAAATTGGCGTGGTTGATTTACAAAAAATCATGCAAACGTCGACCCAAATGAAAGGAATCCAAGAAAAGTTGGAGAAAGAATTTAAGCCGCGTCGGGATAAATTGGTTGCGATGGAAGATGGCTTGAAAAAAGACATGGAAAAATTCAAGCGTGATAGTACTGTTTTGAGCCCAACTCAGAAGAAAGATTTGGAAAAGAAAATTGTTGCCACACAACAGCAATTTGAGCGTGAAGGCCAACAGTATCAGCAAGAGCTGAGTACTGCACATAATGAATCCATGGAAGAATTCTACAACAAAATCCGTGCGGCCATTGCCAAAGTGGCAGAGAGTGATAAATTCGATGTGGTTTTACAAAAAGATGCCGCTCCTTTCAGTGCAGAAAAGCTGGATGTGACGTCTAAAGTGATGAAAGAGATCAATTAAAACTTTAAGGATCTCCTGATCCTAAGTCTTGATGGCCATCCCCGCGCAGGCGGGGATCTATCCTTATTTCAGTCTCTGCGTGAGAGAACCTATGATGACTCCTGTGGATATTCAGAAAATTCTTAGTCTCCTACCTCATCGATACCCATTTATCTTGGTGGATAGGGTTTTGGATTATGTGGTGTTTGATCATTTGGTGGCCATTAAAAACGTCACCATCAATGAGCCTTTTTTCACGGGACACTTTCCTGGAAATCCTATCATGCCTGGTGTGTTGATGTTGGAGTCACTGGCCCAAGCCAGTGCCATTTTGTCCAATTTGTCACGCCAAGCCAAAGAGGGATACAACTTTTTGTATTATTTCGCAGGTATTGATAATGCAAAGTTTAAGCAGGTTGTCACACCCGGTGATCAATTGCGGTTGGAAGTCAAATTGTTGGCACAAAAACGGGATTTTTGGCGTCTGCATTGTGAAGCATTTGTCGGCGATAAACTGGCATGTTCCGCAGATTTAATGAGTGCTGCAAAGGAAGTGAAAAGTGATCAGTGAACATGCGGTCATCCATCCTTCGGCCAAATTAGCGAAAGGGGTTTCTATAGGCCCGGGCACTATTATTGGCGAAGATGTGGAAATTGGTGAAGGGACTTGGGTTGGACCCCATGTGGTGATACAAGGGCCAACCGTCATAGGTCAGCACAATAAAATTTTTCAATTCGCCTCCGTAGGCGATGACCCTCAAGACATCACTTATCAGGGAGAGCCTACGCGACTTGAAATTGGCAACCATAACATCATTCGCGAATATGCAATGATCAGCCGAGGAACGGTGAAAGGTAGCGGTATCACCCAAATTGGGGATCATAATTTTTTTATGGCCTATACCCACATTGGTCACGATTGTGTGGTGGGTCACCACGTGATTATGGTCAATTATTCCGCTCTTTCGGGTCATGTGGTGCTAGGCGATTATACCAATATTGGGGCATATGCAGCCATTCACCAATTTTGCCATGTGGGTGTCTATGCATTTGTTGCCCGTGCAACTTATGTCTCGAAGGATGTTCTGCCCTATGTGATGATAGCGGGGCATAATACCTCTGCGTGCGGCATCAATACGGTAGGTTTGAGACGGCGGGGATTTTCATCAGCCACGATTGATTGTCTGCGCAGGGCTTATAAAATCATTTATCGTAAGGGACTGACCGTTCAAGAGGCGGTTTTGGAGTTGGAAGGACTACAAAACGATTGTCCTGAGATCATACCTATGATCGATGTGTTGAATCACTCTACTCGCGGTATTGTGAGATAGATCACAAGGTGGCTGAGTGCTCATGAAATGGCATCAAACGCAAGGTGCGTTATGTTATTGGAGTCTGGACAAAACTGCATGCAAAAAGAAGCATGCAATTCTGTCCAAATAATTTTAGATCTGATGTGTTTTTAGACGACAATGGGTCGATACAGTTAATTCATCTTATAAAAATATAATCACTTAGGATTGGTAATGATCAAACCGAAATGGATAAATCTCAACTTTCTTGGACAGAAAGACATGAGGCCCTTTTCATGTCTTTTTGTCCAAAGTCCAATATGTTAGATCCTCACATGATAAGAGAAAACCCAGAGAGAGTGGCAGCCCTTTTGAAGACGAGGGGGTTTCATTTTGATGTGGACGCGTTTACCGCCCTTGAAGAACGGCGTAAATCCTTGCAGGTTGCAACCCAAGCTTTGCAAAACGAACGTAATCAACGCTCAAAAGACATCGGCCTTGCCAAATCTCGCCATGAAGACATTGAACCTATGCGTTTGGATGTCACTCGAATCAGTGATGAACTGAATCTTAAAAAAACAGAGCTTTCAGGTATTCTTCAGCAGATTGAACTGTTGAGTTTGAGTCTGCCGAATTTGCCGCACGCTTCAGTTCCCAAAGGTTTGAGCGAGAAAGACAATCAAGAAATACGTCGCTGGGGGAAAGTGAGATCCTTTGATTTTACGCCTAAGCCTCATGATGAGTTGGGTGAATCCTTGGGGCAAATGGATTTTGCTCTTGGGGCCAAAATCACAGGTAGCCGATTTGTGGTCATGACATCGAATTTGGCTCGAATGCACAGAGCATTGATACAATTCATGCTGGATGTGCATACGGTTGATCATGGGTATCAGGAAATCAGTGTCCCTTATATTGTCAACGCGGATAGTTTGTTAGGCACGGGACAATTGCCTAAAATGGAGGAGGACTTGTTTCGACTGTCAGGGGACGCAGGATACTACTTAATTCCTACGTCTGAAGTTCCTGTCACCAATACCGTCAGGGATACGATTTTAAATAGCGACGCTTTGCCTGTCCGTTATGTATGCCATTCTCCATGTTTTCGAAGTGAGGCTGGATCTTATGGCCAAGATACCAAAGGGATGATAAGACAACATCAATTTGAAAAAGTGGAGCTGGTTTGGATAACAACACCAGAATTGTCTTATGCCGCGCTGGAGCAATTGACCCTACATGCAGAATCTATTTTACAGCGGCTTCAACTGCCTTACCGCGTGTTGAGCTTATGTACAGGCGATATGGGAGCAACTGCAGCCAAAACTTATGATCTGGAAGTGTGGTTGCCAAGCCAAAACACCTATCGTGAAATTTCGTCTTGTAGTAATACAGAAGCCTATCAGGCGCGCCGAATGCAAGCGAGATACCGAGCTCCTGGGGCTCGTGATACAACGTTCGTTCACACATTGAATGGCTCGGCCTTGGCCGTGGGTCGAACATTGGTCGCTATTATTGAGAATTACCAAGACAAAACGGGACATATTCTCGTTCCTGAAGCATTACGCCCGTACATGGGCGGTATTGAGCTCGTTTAATGGCCAAATTTGATATATACTAAACAAGCAAGTCCTAATTTTTTAACCTTGAGGAAATGATGATGAACATGACTTATTGCAAGCCAATTGCTTTGTTGTTCTTGGGTGCGCTGCTCTTCGGAAACACGGTGGTTTTTGCTAATTCTGTAGAGGAGCAGTCACTTTATTGCCGTGACTCAGGCGGGGTTGTTGAAGAGATGCCTGCGGAATTTCAAGAAGGGAATAGTTTGGTGCGTGGGCAATCCAAACTCTTTTGTAACTTTACCACAGCTGATCTTGGGTTTGTTTCGGTAGGTCTTGAGACCTTTGCCTCGCCCGAGCCAAGTATTGCTGCAACCTATATGAAAAGACTCCATGATATCAAACCTGGTTCTTCTTTGATGAAGGGCGATCTGCCTAACCCATCAGCCAATGTTTGTAAAAACCTGGGCGGTGCCTCTATTATGTTTGTAGCCTTTGGGGGATTTACGAGTGCGCTTGGGCAGAGCGATATTTGTGTTTTTGGTGATGCATCGATGGTCAGTGCCTGGGCTTTGATTTATATGGCCAATCATCGTTCAGGCTATGATGAGATCAAAGATAAAGTAAAGGCGATGCCTTTGAATTTTAAAATAAAATAGATCATCAAAAGGATTGAGCTCATCTCCCGCACCAAATCAAATACAATGATTCATTACCAATTGAATGGTTACTGGACTTTGGACAGTGTGCCGCAGCACACTGTCCAAAGTCCAGTTGGGTACAATGTGGACGCTTTATCGGGACAGATAAAGCTAATATCTTTGATCATATTGAGATTCGCGACCATTTACCAAAAGTTGTGGAAAGCATTTTACAATTTCTAAAAAAACATGCTATGCGAGGGGCCGACTTTTCTGAGATACGCCGCAAAGATATTTGGAGCATCCCGCTGTCGATTTTGCGCGAGGCAATCATTAATGCGCTGATTCATGCTGATTATTCTCAAAGAGGCGCTCCAACTCGCATTTCATTTTTTGATGATCGTATCGAAATCGAAAATCCAGGTATTCTTCTCCCTGGCATGACTATTGAAGACGTACGAGACGGGGTATCAAAAATTAGAAATCATGTGATTGCAAGAATATTCCATGAATTAAACCTAATTGAACAATGGGGGAGCGGCGTAGCACGTATCTTGGGGGTATACTCTCAATCTCTCTTCCTGATACCCAATATACCGTACACTGCCGAGCCTTCACCGGCGAGCGCTCCGTGCATAGAATAAAACTCTGATGCTCCGACAGCCGCATGACTCACGCTCACCCCGCAAATTAAAAGGTGGGCACCCTCCTACTAGGGCGTAACATTAAAAATTGTCGAAACAAAAGCATCGTTGCCAACCTGAGTTAGGCATTCATGTCTTGATTCTTCCCAACATTGTATTTGGTACGTTTTCCATACTCGACCAAAAAATGTAGAAGGATTGGATGCTGTAGTTGTTTCTATTAATGAAGTTAACTGATCTAAATAAGTTCTTGTTGCTGTAGTTTGAATACGTCTATCAACCTCTTTATGCATACGCTCAGGTAAATCGGTGTCGATACCTAAACTCAGTTTACAGGTAACTTCAACTCCAGGCCCAAGGAAGGCACCTGCTTTAACATAAGGTCGAAATTGTAATTGTGTTTTATCCACCGTCAACCCAGCACCACCTGCTACTTTTACTCCCACACCAGTTTTCAGAGATCCCTCAACTTGACACGTCAGACCAAATAAAGAAATTTGCGCTGTTTTTACTGAGCAACTACCATTAGGTCCTAATGCGCCGGCCTCACAAACTACCTCTACAGTTAATTGCCTTTCATTACTGGCTGAAAGTCTCAGTAATGATTGAACACTGGCTGCATCCACAGCATATTCCGTTTTCACTAAATCCATCCAATCATTATGACCATGTGCTATATTAAAACGTATATCACCCCCTGCTTCCAATTTAATTTTTACCTCATTCTTTTTTGTATCCAATTCAGCAACAAAAAATACGCGCCCTCCATCATTAAAATAAGTGGGTCGGATAATGTTAATTTCATCACCAAGTTGTTCTTCAGTTTGCCAATAAATTTTTGGGGTTCCTGTAAATAATTCTTTTTTATATTCAATCTTTGATTCCTTTGTAACTCGATCTCTTTTGGCGTTCTTTTCTGTTAATCTTTGATCTACACCATCACTATTAATATATTGTCCTGTCTTAAGCTCATAAATCTGACCCTTATTACCGCCACCTTTTTTGGATCCCATTTTTACGTCTTTCGTTTTCATTTTTATATCGGGACGTTTTGGAATAGAACTTTCTTCTTGATGTTCAAACTCAGCGCCTTCGTGCGAAGGCTCAGCTGCACTAATCGTGTGTCTAAAACCATCATCAATTTTACGCTTTAATTCAAAAACCGGCTCTGAAGTTGATATGTTATCGTCTTGACTAATCCTTGATATTGAGGGCAAAACTACTGGATTCTCTTCTGCTATACTTCCTCTAGAAGAACCTGGAGATTCATTTACAGAACTATCAAGTTCTGCTGGACTCAAGACTTCAGCGGCTGATTTTAAATCTTCAGCTATATCTTGAGCAGGAATTAAAATAGGTGGCGTCATATCTTCTTCCAATTTTTTAATCGGATATATAATCGGTACATCCAAATGCAAATTTAAATCTCCATCATTTAAAACAGTTGTCTCTATTGTTGGATTAACGCCAGCATGATGAATCGCTTGATAATCACGATGATCAAAATCTACTCCTACTGAAGGAATAACGGCGGGAACTGTTTCAGTCGTTGGGGCAAGATCAGAAGATTGTTGTGGAATAAAGTCTCTAACATTACCCGACAATCCGTAATGATAACTCTGCTCTCTATCGCAAACATCATGCGAAGTCATTCTCTCAATTCGAACTCCTTGTGTATCATCCGTGTGAATAGTTCCGCCAGTTAAATCAGCATGACCTACAGTAAAATCCGATCCACTTGCATTGCGAACTATGACGCCACTTTTTTCTGTTGTTTTTGCCGACTTTGACACACTAACACTCACGCTAAAAAACCCAGTAGTAGAAGCTGATCCTGACATATGTGTTTCTTCTTGCGTACTTTGCCTCGATACCACTTTTAATTCATCCACATGTCCAACAAGCGAACCTACACTGGCGCTCGCCTGATCTTGTTCCCAAGATGCGGTATTGACTGTTAAGGTTCCACCCACATTTAATTCTTGGCTATGCTGAGCAACTTGTTTTCCTTCTTGACTTTGATATCCCACACTCACACTCGCCACACCGCCTTTTGCCGTCACTCCTAATGAAATTGATTTTGTTTCTGAGGTTACATCACTTTCTAATCCAGAACCTTGTTGCGAAAATACTTTTGCTTTTACTGACATATCCCCTGAAACATCGACCGCTGCATCTTTAATTGAAAAAACATGTTCAGCTTCAACCTCCAAAGATCCTCTTTGAATTACTCCTGGGCCTAATGTTTGATAATGCTGATGAGTCGTATAATCACTTAGACCAACAGAAATTGTCGGATTAAATCCAGAAGGATTAAACTGCTGATAGCTATTATAAGCACTTAACGCCACATTGGAGGCACCGGCCGCTATCTCTGCTGGATTATTTGAAGATCGAAAGAAATCATCGACTTTACCTAATGTGGGATCAAGATGTAAAAGTGACGAAACAAAATTTTGTCCTGATGCAACCGCATTCATAGCAGCCAGTCCAAAGAAATCGAACCTCAAAGAACGTGTATGAGCATCAACCGAGTGATTTTCAACACGCGTTGCCACTCTGACATTTTTGCCTTTCATCAATAAATTCCCCGGCCCTAGCATGCGCGCATCTATCGCATTAACATCGCCTTCATACGAATGAATATTACTTCTACCTAAATCAAACAGTAATGTTGGCGTCAGTGAATCATGTTTAGCACTTGTATCTTTTTTACTGATACCAAACCAAGAATATTTTTTCTCTTTCACTTGTTGTTGCGCGGGCACACCTAATAAATCAATATTATCGCGCGCTAATAAATCGGTTCCTTCTTTTGAAATAAAGCTTGATGCCGCAGATCGAATTCCACCTTCTTCTACTTCTACAAAATTACGACCATGCGTTGAAGTCATGCTGGAGACAAAAACATCGGTTGATTTTAGTTCTCTTTCTTCACCGCTCCACCAACCTTTACGTTTATGCTTTTCTGCAACATAACTATGTGTATGCGCTCGTCCTTTGAAACCTTTTTTTGCATGCACGACATTATGACCCTGGCTTTGAATACGCGAAGCGTCATTGACCATTCGACCTGTCGCTTCAATAAATAAACCCACCTCGTTATCTTCGCGTTGACCACCTAAAAGTTCTGCGGGTGTATAGTGATGCAAAGTATCATGCTTTCCTTTTGATTTTATTTTTACTGCTTCGTTATAAACATCGCCATTAATAATACCCTGAAAATAATGCCGACCTTGTATTGTTCCGCCCACATTGCGCAAGTCACCTTGCACGGTTTCTAAAAAAAGATCTTCATCAGCAATAACTTTCGCGCCAGTATTCAGTATGTCGCGCGCCGATTTTAATTCCATATTTTTTCTGCTATGCATATCGGCAGTAATTCTTAACGAATCGCGGGTGGTTTCTAGACGCAAACCACTGCTCATATCAACTTGCGCATCAACATTAATTCCCGCTGCCGTTAATTCAACCTGACAGCTACGATTCCAAGCTTGATCAATCGTCATTGTTTTAGATGTTTTTACTGATAAACTTTCTGTAGGTTGAAAGGATACATAAGTTCTTCTGCCATAGACTAAATCCTTAGCGCTTTCTTCAAGTTGATCAATCTCAACCACTGCGCCACTCGCAGAAAATGCACCCATTAATGATCCCGCGGGCGCTTTAAAGCTCATTGTACCTTCACCGGTTATTTGACTGGTAGCGGTGACATCAAGACGCTTTTTTGAAGCCAATAAATTGTGGCCCTGTATTTCAACTTGAGCGGCTATCATCACTTCGTTTGATCGCGCTGTGGTGTCAGCTATTTTTCCTGTTGCATCATCAGCTAACGACACGCGGTCGGCTGCTTCAATTAATGCGTGACTCGTATTAATATCACCGTGAACTTCAATGCGCTGCTCAGAGAAAAGCCCTGCTGCAGCTTCTCTTGTACCTGTTACTGTGGTTGCACTCGTTGCTGACGCAGAATAATCAACTACTTTTGCAACGGAATCTAGTATTGAAACCACACCGTCGCTTTTAGTTTTACCTGCTAACAATGCGCTCTTTTCTTCAATGATTATTGAACCCGTTTGACCAACACTCAACTCACTGCCATCACGAAGCACATCCATTTTCTGACCATCATTTTTCAAATCGGCAACGGTTACACGCGTTCCTGCAGTGGCAGTCAATGTTCCATCGATGGTTGTTTGATGTAGATTCACTACAGAAGCAGCGACATTGATTTCTGCCTCTTTCTCTATTTGTGTCATTTTTTTGACATCAAGTTGCGTATGCGTCAAATGCAACTCACCACTGCTTGCTGAAAGATGATTTAAATTCATTCTGCCACTTTCAAAAGAAGTGACTCCTCCTGCTTGTTGCCATTTATCAAGTTCAACATCAGCAACTTGGGCTGTAGTCGAACCAGACTCAGAATAACTTTCGCCTTTTAATTTAAATGTCACACTATTAATTTCTCCAAAATTTTCGGTATGCGTAATCTCACCCCGAAAATCTGTCGTTAAATGTTGGCCTCGATTAACATATGAAGAAGCATGGATATCAGTGTGAACAGCTGTCTCCACGCCAGTATTTTTTCCACTCACCATTCTTTCTGAAATACTATAAGAAGCTACCACTCCACTATTAGAAGAATACACACTTTGCGAAGAATAAGTGGGAGCAAATGTTTGACGCGCAGCATCCATACCAACTTGAGATAAAACTTGAAGAGTGCCCACACTAGCATCCGGCTCACCGGTGGCAGTTTCTGCAGGTTTCAAAGTTTTTTGCGCAGAGCCCAAAACACCATTTGCGCCATCGAACAAATCTTTAGCGCCAACTAACATGCCAACTATTTCACCTATATTCACTGATCCTGGATTGTTTACGGCCTGTTTGCCCACTTTGCGTAAATTTTTATATAAGGCCGTCCCCGACCGAGCCAAGCCATAAGCCCCTTTTGCAGTGCCTAACGCACTACCCATCGTTGGCGACACATTGTGTACTAAAGTTTTAACAGCACCAAATAGGGTATCCCAACTAAAACATTCACTTAAACTGCTGGGTAAGGTAGGCAGATACAATCCAGTATTATAAGCAACCAACGAACTCGTTCGTGTATGTAATGAACGCATTAAACCAACATTAAGAGAAAGTCCTGCATTCACAGTTAAACTATCATAGCCTGCGATATCTCCTGCGACATTGGCAAAAACTCCAGCATTAATAGTCAGTCGATTAACATGCGACCAGCCAAGTAAATTGGCAAACACACCTGTATTTACTGTCATATTGTCGCCATTTAATCTGCCAGAATTCATCGTGATTTGTTTGACATCAAATAATGAACCACCCTGTAAATCAAACGTTCCCTTCCACCAATTGTAAAAACGATCGGCTTCTAGTTCATAGCCATCTGTGGTATGAATTTTGGAACTGTTATCAAATCCATGCGCACGCATTTCTAATGCCTGAATGTTTATTCCTGCGCCTTCTTTCGCAGTCATTTGTTCTTTTGCATAAAGATTAAATCTGCCTTTTCCTGTCATGGCAGCATCAATTTCCATGTTTTTTCCAGCAAAACTAGCGCTAGTACCTTCTACATCGCCCTGGATTTTAAAATCCCCTTCACTGTCAATAATTGAAAAGGCTTGTACTTCTTTATTTATTCCAAGCTTGCCAACTAAGACACCATTGGATGCATAAACTAATTTTCCGTACTTAGGATCCTCTCGAACAGCGCCGATGACTTTGCCAGTTGAATCGCAAACACTGCCGTTGAATGGCCCATCAGTTTGTAATTTACCCAGCACAACAGAATCCACATCGGTTTTTGTTTTACCTTCCAGGGCGACACTTCCGGCTAATACCCGGCTTTGTTCTGTCGTTAAATTTTTTGCATGAAAAGTTCCGCGTACTTTAGCTTCTGTTTTTTTTAGTTCACTTTCAATTGCATCCATAGTTCCCGCATCGACCGACATCGTATCAATTTCTGTATTGACTATATGCAAATGCTCTTCTGCTCTAATTTGATTTTGAGTTAATTCTTCTGATTTTGGCGCAGGTGGTGGTGAGCCAGCTGTTGCACCCG
>JAPLRK010000027.1 GCA_026399195.1 Legionellales bacterium | reverse complement strand
TCTCCTTGGCCTGCTTTGATTTTTTTTTTTTTTTTGGACTCTTTACGTCCTACTTAGTTGCCACACATGCGTTTCCAGGGTGGTGTTATTTTGCAGTTATCCCTGTTTTGATCCTACAGGCCTTCTATGCCTTGAGTCTGGGAACCCTATTAGGCATACTGAATATTTTTTTCAGAGACATTGGACGCGCTTTGGTGGTCATCCTTCAAGTTTGGTTTTGGTTAACACCCATCGTTTATCATCTTGAGACCATACCTAAAAACATGCAACGGATGTTACAATTCAATCCCCTCACCCCTCTAATGACCGCCTACCAAACCATTCTCGTGAAACAACAATGGCCCGATTGGGATACCCTTTTATTCCCATTCATCATCACGCTCCTCATCGGTGGTCTGTTTTCACGATTTTATCATCGTCATAGCCATGACCTCTTGGACGAATTATAAATGAGTGCCATCACTGTAACCCATCTCAGCAAGGCCTATAAACATTATCCCTCTTTAGCCAAACGTCTAGCGGAGTGGATGCTTGGTGGTTATAAAACATACCACACCCTCCATTGGATCCTCAATGACATCCATTTTTCAGTGAACCCCGGGGAGGCCGTTGGAATTGTCGGCATGAATGGCATGGGCAAAAGCACTTTATTAAAAATCATCACTGGCACCTCTCATCCCACCACTGGATCTGTCAGCACAAAAGGCCGAGTTTCCGCTCTTTTAGAATTAGGCGTTGGATTTCATCCCGAGTTTACCGGGCGTCAAAACGTTTTTATCACAGGGCAATTGATGGGTTACAGCAACAAGGAGATCCAAGCTCTTATACCTGGCATTGAGTCCTTTGCTGAAATCGGAAATTACATGGACCGCCCTATCCGAGTTTACTCCAGTGGGATGAAAATGCGTTTGGCATTTAGTATCGCAACCATTGCAAAACCTGATGTCTTAATCATCGATGAAGCACTGTCCGTCGGTGATGGTTATTTTCAACACAAATGTTTTAAACGCATTCGAGAGTTACTTGACCAAGGCTGTGCCCTATTATTTGTCTCTCATGATAGCTTTGCCGTTAGCGCCATTTGCGATAAAGCACTGTTGTTGCATAAAGGCTCTATTGTCATGCAAGGAAAGCCAGAAACCGTCATGAACGAGTATAAATCACTGCTAGCAAACGCTGGAGGAACACACCCTTTGCCAAATCAAACGCCCTCTGGCACAGGAGAAGCCAAGGTCGTTGGAATTCACTTGTACAATGACATTGACGAGCTTGTGACGCTTATCCATGTGGGCGATAAGGTGAGGCTCCATATTCTAGTTGAGGCCTATGCTGATTTATCTGAGCTAACGCTTGGATATGAAATCAAAGATGTTTTTGGGCAACCTATCTTTGGCACTAATACCTATCATCTAAAACATCAGGTAACGCATATCACCAACGGCGAAATTCTCGAATTCAACCTTCAATTTATAGCAAACTTAGGGATGGGCTCTTATTCTATTTCTGTCGCATTGCATACGTCATATGATCACTTGGAAAAAAATTATGAATGGCGGGATTTGGCCTTCACCTTTGATGTGGCGAATGTGAGCAAGCCTGCATTTTTAGGCGTAGCATGGCTTCCGCCATTAGTGAAATGTACTAGGGCCTCCGAATCGTCTCAAAAAAGGCTTCCCATTGAGGTTGAATAGCGCTCTTTTGGTAGGACTTCACTTGCTTCAAACCTTTTTCTCGTAACCTTGAGCCGTGATCTCCTGACACGACGGCTTGAATCGCCTCTGCTTGGTGTTGAACAGAATAAGGATCAAAATATTCGGCGGCTTCTCCATAAATTTCACGATGCACAGAAATATCAGAAGCCACCACTTTCCCACCACAAGCCATCGCTTCTATACCGCTTAAATCAAAGCCCTCTTTCACTGAAGGACAAACCACACACGCCGCCCCCTGATAAAGGAGACGCAAGTTATCTACCGGAACATTTTGCAAATGAAACAAAAGGCCTCGCTCCTGCCATGGTCGCATAGCTGCAAGAATCGGCTCAACTTGCCATCCCTCACTGCCAATGAAGAGAAGTTTTAAATCAAAAGGTAATGACATACGAACCCTCTCCCAGGCACGAATGAGTCGAAGCTGGTTTTTACGAGGTTCAAGCGTTGAAACCATCATGATGTAGGTGCAGGCGAGATCATGGTGGCTATTCACTGCAGAAGATGAAAAATTTTGAATCATTTCGGTCAACAACAACGGATGAGCTTTTTCCTCGAAATAGCTTGGGGAAATGGTGTCATGAATCACAGGCGTGCGGTTTTCCAATGTTGGAAACACCTGTAAAAGATCGTCTCTAACCGCATGACTTGTGCAAACAAAAATACCCTTCTTGGCATTGGCACAAAGCGCACGATAATGTAAGGCTTGATGTGATTTTGGATCATGAATCAAATGTGGCACAAAAAGAGGAACAGCATCATGATATCGCACGACAAGTTGCGTATTTCTGGACACACGACCTGGAAAAGGTGTTTGTACCAAAAACACATCATATTCCTTCGTCGCTATTTTTGGGAAAAAACGGCCCCATTGAATCATATATAAGGTATGCCTCGATAAATGCAGCGATCGATACAGTGCCTGGGTAATGTTTGAATAGTCGCCACTGGCCAAAGTTTTAGCAAACAGCTTTTCCCATAGAAAATCCTCAAATCCCTTGGCCTGAAAATGTCCCATAGGAAGAGACAAGCCCAACATACTCTTCAAGGACGCCCGAAAAAGGTTTACGCCTATTTTTCCTTTTTCTAATGCGGAAAAATCGGTCGGGTTGAGCGTTGAAATGATGAAGCGGGAATGTTCATTCACTTGTTCATGGCATGTTTTACGCTGTGCGAGAAAATGATGAAGCGGAGCTATTGACAAGGACGGGATATCAGGATTGATGAATCCCGTTGAATCAACATGCGCTAGCTCTAAAAAATAAGAAAAAAGAAGCCGCGTCTCTTGTGGAATCCCGGCATGCCCGTAAAAACAAGGATGCAGCTCCATCAGAACTTGCAATTTTTTGTCCATCACCACTACGACTCCCTAAGTCCGTGTTATTGTAAAATCATCTTGTTCGAACCCCAATCTAAGTCTAAACTAAAAGCCCAATCAAATCCTAAGAATCATGGCCAACCAGCTGTCAATCCCTCCTCCTTATATCAAACAAAAAAACATGCTGAAAATTGCATTCAAAATGCTTTTCCACAGTAGAAAAAAATTCATTGGCATGGTGATTGGTGCTACGTTTTCAGCATTTATCCTCATGCAACAACCTGGGATTTATCAAGGCGTCACGGATCGCCTCGTTGCACAAATACATTCTATTCAAGAGATTGATTTATGGATTATGGACAAAAAATCATCTACCTTTGACCAACCGACCCATTTTAATGCCATGGATATTTATCGAGTAAAAAGCGTTCCTGGTGTTCTGTGGGCCGTTCAATTATATCGCATGTGGTACCCACTCAAGCATCTCAAAACCGAGAAAACCATGGGTTGGGAAATGCTGGGGGTTGATCCCGCACGCTTGATTGGACTACCGACGCAATTGACGGCGGGCTATCGTGACACCATTCACCATTCAAATGCCCTAATCATTGATGGCTATAGTTTAAATCAATACGAAACCCGTTCCAAGAAAACCATACAGTTGAACGACATCATGGACGGCGGCGGACGCCATTGGACGGTGACCGGCATCACCAAACCCTTGCGGACCTATTCTTATGAGCCGAAAGTTTATATCGCAAGCAACCATATTCAAAATGTAGGAGACTACTCCTCTTTCATTTTGGTGAAAGTGAACCCATCATCCAACATCCAACGGGTTGCCCATGATATCCAGAAACTCACACACTACGACGCCTTAACCCCAGGGCAATTTTCAAAACGTTCCATGGCGTTTTTTCAACAACACACCCCCATCATCATTAATTTTATTTCGGTGGCTGTGCTTGGCTTCATCATAGGCCTCATCATGATGTGGCAGATTTTCAGTAACTTCATTTTAACGCACGTCCACCAATTTGGTATGTTGAAAATGCTCGGCGTCTCTAACGCAATGCTTATCAAAATGGTGTCATCCCAAGCAGCCATGACCGGGGGGCTTGGCTATATGATAGGATTGATTTTAACCATTCTCTTTGGGCTGGCTTCTTACGATACGATCATTGCCTTTCATCTTACCTGGCAAATTGCCGCCATCGGCGCATTAGGAACCCTCATCAACGTAGCACTTTCCTCCTATTTTGCTATTCTTAAAGTCTTGCGATTAGACACCATCGATTTATGTCGCGATACCAACTGATTTAGACTTCTGATCCATGGGCAAGATCATCTAAATTCTGAACAATTTGGTATTATAGGAGAACGTTTGCCTAATGTGCTTAACGGCCATTGGAAAAAACTTATGCTATAATCACACCATGAACCTTTTTGCTCCATAAGGAGAATCATATGCCTATAGATATTAAAAGATTAGAGGATATCTACAACACTGCCGATCTCAGTTCTGAAAATAGATCCTGGATAGCGATACCTGATTCAAAAGAGAATAAACTGATAGCTAATGCTGTCGGAAGCAGTGGGGGTGAGCCTGAGAATGGTTGGAAGATCCACATCAGTCTTGATCCAAAACACATGGCTCAAGCTGCTAAACTGATCTCGGAAGAACTTAATCGTGACGACGCTCCACGCGTTTCTATCAAATTTTCTGGCAAACATTTAGCAAAATCTGGGCAACCTAGTAAACAAGTTGCTTTTATTTTTTATCAAGAAGAGTTAAAGGATAAGAAAAAAATAGCAGACTTTTTGAACCGTATCGAATCTTTGTTAAGAAGTCATCACATCGGTATGGATCAAAGACCCATTAATTCCGATGAGGACAGTAATCAAACAAAATATGATGCGCCGATTCTTGATGATAACCATAAACCTACAAGGTATAACTATCGAAATGAGTCATGCGTTGTGCTGGATGATGGGCTATATATGGAGACAGCAGGAGCAGGTAACACCTCCGTCCATGGAATAAGTATACTGGTGAAACAAAGTTACTATCTTACGTTGCCACTATCAGAAAGGCATAATCCAGGAGGGCCTGAAGATCCCCTAGCATCTGTTCAAATTCACTTGCCCGTAGTGCCTGATCGCACCGACTCTCCACACTCTTTTTTCCAAAACGGAACGATTCCACCATCATTAAATACAAACCCAACGCCGCCCACAGTCAGCTGCTTTTCTACTCAGCATTATCAAGAGATTCTACAAGCGATAATTCAATTGCAAAAGGAAATCGATAGCTGGTGGCCTTATCCAAACAAAGATAGAAAAAAAGTTAAAATCGAAGGACTCCAGGAATTGCTGACGCTATCTTTAACGAAAAATGCTGCTGACGCTGTTCAGGAAATAGAAGCAAGATTCCCAGACATTCGAAAAGGAACAATAAGCGCTCGAACGGCTGAGTTACTTGATAGGGTCCGGGGGAATAGCTCTCCACCTCCCTCATTATAAAACAACTCATGATCTGTCATAACTCCCCTGAACTAATGGAGAATCGTGTGTCAAAAACCTTACAGTGCTCAGGGCTGTTCAAACGTTACGCTGTTGGAACCTCCGCTGTTTCTGTCTTGGAGAACGTCTCCCTGACGCTTAACTCAGGTGAAATCGGGATGCTGATGGGCCCCTCTGGGTGTGGCAAAACCACCTTATTGATGATAGCTGGCGGGATTTTAAAGCCTGACGATGGGACATGCCATGTCTGTGAACAAGATATATTCAGCATGCCCGCTCAAACCAAAGTAGCGTTCCGAGCAGCTCACATCAGCTTCCTTTTTCAGCATCTGCATTTATTCCCATCCTTGTCAGCCCTCGAAAATTTGGCCATCCCCTTACTGATTGATGGCATAGCCCCAGCCCTTGCTCATCAACAAGCGGAAACATTGATGCTGCAGTTAGGACTAAGCATGCATCTTCATTCAAAATTGGATACACTCTCTGGTGGGCAAAAACAACGAATCGCCATGGGTCGTGCCCTCATCCGTGCACCGCGGTTAATGCTTTGTGATGAACCAACCAGTAATCTAGATACAGACAGTGCTGACTTGGTTTTTTCAATCATCAAGGACTATGCGAAAAAAGAAGGTTGTGCCTTTTTGATTTGCACCCACGATCACCGCATCACCCACCATGCGCATCAACTCTTTGAATTCAAAGGATTGAATAATTATCAACTAACCCAAAGAGACAGGGTATGAAAATAAAAGTGATAGGCTCCCTCTTATGTGCCCTTTTTTTAGCATTGATCCTCATGCAGAACTCACTTCTCTCTAAACCTAAAAAAACCGCCATCCCCCTTGCCCACACGATTGTCGCACCCGCCACAGTTGATGCCTTCAACGATATCATGCGAATTCCTACCTTGCAGCCAGGCGTCATTCAACAAATAGAGGTATCCGTGGGTCAGCAGGTCAAAAAAGGACAACCTCTTTTCTCTTTAGACGCAGCGATTGCCATGAACGAGGTCAATATTCAGTCCATCAACCTCGAGCAAACCAAAAATGACGTACAACTGCGCGAAAACCTGCTCTTGCACGCCAAAGCGCAATTATCTCGCCTACAAAGTTTAGATAAGCGCGCCATCAGCAGCGCTGATTTACAGGAAAAAAAGCATGAGGTCGACATGTTGGAGATCCAAGTCACTGAAGCCCATCACCATGAAGCCTTAGCCATGGCACACTTAAAAAGAGGCCAACTGATCCTTCAGCAATACAACGTTGTCGCTCCAAACGATGGCATCATCCTCCAAATCAATGGCCACATCCATGAAGCTGTGAATGGGGGGCAAATCATCCTGCTCTTAGGGGACGCTCAAAAAGTCATGGTGCGTGTCTCGTTGGACGAGCGAGATAGTCAGCAGTTTAACCCACAGGCCCACACGTTTATCACCTCAAATGACCATCCTTCTTTAAAAATTCCACTGACTTTCGTACAGTTAGATCAATATATCATCACTCAAGAACGCCTCAATTCACGTGTACAAGAAGCATTGTACTATTTTAAACGCGCCCAATACCCAAACGTTGTTGCAGGACAGCAATTTGATGCGAATATTGAAGTTGCTTATATCCATCCCCGTGCTTTTGGGAACAAATAAAGTGAATTTTTTTGGAAAAAACAAACATCAGATCACAAAACCAAGTCTCTTTCTCGCATTTCTTTTTCTCACGAACTGCTCAGTTGGACCAACCTATGAACCACCTGTCTCCCCCATGCCGACCACCTGGAGCATCTCCACTGAACAAGTACCACCCTCGACCTTGAAGCACGCCTGGTGGCGTGAATTCCACGATCCCGTCTTAAATAAGCTCATAGAACAGCAAGCGCTTTTTAATTTATCGATTCAAGCCACCCTTGCCAGAGTTCAAACCGCTCGGGCTGAATATGGGGTTGCTTTTGCACAACTCTTTCCAAAATTAAGTGCCGATGCCCTACCCCCAAATGGGACGGGATTTGATCTCACCCAAGTGCTGGCGTTGAGTGCATCCATTGAACCTGATTTTTTTGGCAAACAAAAAGAAAAACGTCATCGAGCCAAAGCGAGTTTAGACGCTGAAATTGCCTTACATGATTTCGCTATGCTTAATTTACATGCAGATATTGCAACAGCTTATGTCGAGTTTAGAGAAGCCCAAACAAAAGATAAGATTTTTCAACGCAATCTTAAAGACAATCGTCAAGTTCTCACGCTTTTAAAGGGAAAATACAAATCTGGACTCACCAGCTATATGAACATTGCAGGGCAGCGTGCACTCATTTCAACACAATTGGCGGAACTTGAGCAGAATCGCGCCCTGATCACCATGATCCTGCATAAAATAGAGCAATTAACTGGCAATTTTCCGAATGCATTAGCTCAGCAATTGGATCCTTATAAACCAGTGCCTCAAATGAAACGAAAGATTAGTTTAGGCGCCCCCTCAGAACTTTTACGCCGTCGACCAGACATCATTGCTGCTGAACGCCGGGTGGCTGCGGCCCATGCCAACATCAGTGTTGCCATGGCTAACTTATTTCCACAAATTACTTTGGGATGGTTATTGGCATGGCAAACACAAACGCTTGCCAGCAATATTTTTGCAATGCAAGATCCAGAGTCTACCTTTTTTGGTGTCTTCAGCGCGCCCTTATTAAACATGAGTTTATATAAAATCGTCGATCTCAGAAAGCGCGAAAAAGCGCTCGCTGTGGTAGAGTATCAAATGACCGTTTTGAGTGCATTACATGATGTTGCAACCCAATATGATTTTTGCGAGCATTATCAAGCCAGTGCCCGCCACTTTAAGGACGCTGCTCTTCAAAAGCGCCTTGTCTTGAAATTGTCAAAAAACACTTACGAAAAAGGCGTGAGTGATTTTAATACCGTATTACGTGCTGAAGAGGAATTGAACCACTTAGAAATGGCCTATCTTCATCAAGTTGTGATCTATCAAGTCGCCCAAATTAACCTGTATAAGTCCTTAGGAGGAGGCATTTATGACGAAGAAAAATCACAAAAACCCTCGCGTGATCATGCAGCTCTGTGATCAACAGGGTGGATATGCCGGCATCACACAAGAATCGCAACACCTTTTTTCAGCCTTCTTGGATGAGACAACCCTCCAAACAACGGGGCTTATCGTCAAAGACAAAGCGTACTGTTTACGAAGAGGCGCTAAGAACACACTTGCCCGGAGCAAGGTAAAACATCTCTCTGATTATATTATTCATTATCAGCAAGATAATATGAACAATAAAATCAAACCTTCGCTGAGCGATTTGTGCCGCCTGCCTTTTGACATTCTTTCTATCAATTGCAGAACGACCCTAGGTGGCCTCCTATCGCTTAATGACTTTGAAAGTAAAGGTTTGGAGCATTTTCTATGGGATGTTTTTTTTTCAAAAACACTAAACTCCAGTGAATTTACAAAAATAGTCAATGCCTCATTTCGTACCCTACGATGTCCTCATAATCTGTTGCATTTGGCAGGCCTCATGGCCATTGCTTATCCTAAATTAGACACAAGAGAATATGATATTTTCTTGACTCAAATGCCCTTCCCTGCCCGGGTAACAAAAAACACCACCCTCATTGTTCGCTATCATGATGCCATTCCAATTCTCGCACCCCATTTGATTTGTCACCCAAAATATCATCAATCATTTCATTACAATGCACTCAAAGCGAATGCAAAAAAAGGATTCTTTGCCTGCTCAAGCAACGCCTCTCGAAATGATTTATTACACATTAAACCAGAACTCGAAAACCGATCCATCGTCATTCATGATCTTGTATCAGAGGCATATTATCCAGAAGAATACAGCCGTCATTCTTTGCAAGACATCCTCCTAACCAGAGCTTTAAAAACAGAACCATATGCTGGTATTCTCCCAAGAGACGGATCACCTTCTTTACCTTACTTACTGATGGTATCCACCATTGAACCGCGTAAAAATCATATCCGTTTGATTGAGGCCTGGGAAATGCTTCGTCTTTCGATGAGCACTCCCTTGAAATTGATCATAGTAGGAAAACTCGGTTGGAATTATCTACCCATACTGGAAAAAATAAAACCATGGCAAGAGCAAGGAGAGATTGCCCATTTACATCAAATCCAAACGTCGGAGTTGCGCTTTTTATATCAAAATGCTGCTTGCGTCGTTTGCCCATCACTGATGGAAGGATTTGATTTAACAGGTATTGAGGCTATGCTCTGTGGAGGTAAAGTTGCCGCCTCGAAAATTCCCGTTCATCGTGAGATTTATGGCGATGCTGCTATCTACTTCGACCCCTACTCTGTTGAAGCCCAAAGAAATGCCATTGAATGCATCATATTACCTGACCAGAAAGACCTAGCTACGACCTTAAGTGCTCGCGGATTACAATGGGGAAAACGCTACCAACGACAAGTCATTCTGCCACAATGGCAACATTTATTTAAAACCATTCACGCAGATCAAGATCATCCATCTAAGGATAAAAATGCAAAGCCCTATATCATCTAAAGCATTAGCCCATCTTTTTTTGTATGCCGTATTACCGGCATTTTCTGAGTTAGTCCGGCTTGACCCAGAGGCACGAGAACGCATGACCCCCTGGAATATCACCCTCTCTATGGGGATCATCAGAAAAAATGCGGTCACGCTTCACATCAAAAACGGTGACATGATTTTTTATCCAAACTGCCTGACTAAAACTGACGTCACCTTTTTATTTCTATCAGAAAAACACTTAAACGCTTTTTTTAATGGAAATCCATGGGCGCTCCCCCTGGTCACACGTGGTTTATGGCGCATTCGATTCCTAAGTGATTTTTCAAAACTTGCAAAAAGGCTGAATCTTTTCTTAGAAGACAACACCTCAAAATGTCCCATCTACACTCAACTGGCCTTTTTTATTGGCGGATTAGGGCTGGTATCCCTGGCAACATTGGATTCTTTTTCAATCGCTCTCTTAAAGAAATTACCTCCAGGACTCGCTGAATTTTCCATTGAACATCCCTCGATACCCCCACTCTGGTTTGAACATGACCAAGCGAGTGTCCGAGCGGGACAAGGCCCCCCCCCACGCAAACCAGACGTTCGTCTCCGCTTCACCACCCTCGAGATTGCGAATGGGGCCATACGCAATGACATCGATACGATGGCCGCTATTGGCGCTCAACGGATCTGTGTTGAAGGACTGACGCCATTGGCTGAGGGCCTTGGGGTGATGATGGAGCGGTTGCAGGTTTATTTAGAGAGACCGCACACAGGCTTTCAAACTTCTTCCATTTCTGTAATTCGGCTTTAGGTGGCAGCGTTGTAATATACTCAGCAACGTGAATGCCACTTTTATCCAATTCTAACATCAGTCACTCAAAACCCTAAGCCGCATTCAGTGGGCAAAAAAACTGCCGAATACCTTCTTGCCAAGGCAGGACCAAGATCTTTCCATATCGTTTCGACACAGTATTCTGAGAGAAACAAATGGCCTCACAGGAATTTATTTCTGCACTAATGGTCTCCAAAGTCTTTAGTTTTTCTAAGGTAATGTGATCACCGCTCTTAATTTCAATGAGTAATAAAGGTTTTCCAGGCCTATCTACAACCAAATCAATTTCCTTTCCCTCATGAGTTTTTAAGTAGCAAAAACGATAGTCTGGATGAAAATATTGTGCCAATTTGAAGCATTCTATAATAATAAAACGTTCAAAAACTTCTCCATAGTAACTGGTTCTTTTTTCGACGTTGACCTCCAACATACGTGCCAAAGCACGGCTCACGCCGACATCAAAAAAATAAAATTTTGGCGCTTTTGCAAGTCTTTTTCTAAACGAATGTTGATACCCCTCTAGATGGACGCCCAACAAGGTATCCTCCAAAATCGAGTAATACGCTTGGACTGTTTTTACATCTACCCCCGTGTCATTGGCGATATTAGTATAATTCAACTCCTTTCCGTCACATTGTGCCGCAACTTCCAGAAATTTACGAAATGGATCCAATTTCCGAACATAATGCTCATTCCATACCTCTTCTTTTAAATAAGTGTGCGAGTAGGTTTGCAAATATTGTTTTTTTAAATCATTTGATTCATATTCAAAGATCTTCGGCAACATGCCATAGGCCAGCACTTGCTCTAAATCAAACACCGCACCAAGCTCTATGGTACTTAAAGGATATAGATGATACGTAAATGCACGGCCTGCCAAGAGATTTGCACTTCCGTGTTTGAGTTTTCGTGCGCTTGAACCTGTAAGAAAAAAACATTTATTGGTTGACTCGATCAAATGATGAATCACATTGAGTAATTTAGGAACTTTTTGAATTTCATCAATGACAATACATCGTTTATTTTCTGGCATGGCATCGACGATGGCGACCAACTCACTTGGGCGTAAAGTATAACGTTCTTCTTCTTCCGGCAATAACAGATTGATCCAAAAAGCGCTCTCTTCAGGGAAAAAATGTCGAAAGAGCGTGGTTTTTCCAGTGCCGCGAGCGCCGAATAAAATGCAACTCTGATGAGGTGGTAGTTTCAGAAGACGATCAAACATATTAAACTCCAGGGATAGACCATACTCCATAATTGTAGGGAAAAATTGGAGTATGGTCTATCCCTGGAATGTAATATATTCCGGAACGGTGGTTCGATATTGCCGGAATTGTGTTGCACGCTTGGAATTCACGCGATAACCAACGGATATAATGGCATCCAGATGATAAAATTGCGCGTTATAGTTTTTATCATCACTGGCAGTTATCCGGAATTTCCGGATAACTGAGTCTTCATGCAACTCGCCGCTAATATATATATTTTGTAGATGTTCGCTTATCGTTCGTACATCAACATCAAACAACTTAGCCATCAGTTTTTAGGTTAACCAAATAGACCCCTCCTCATAGCGCACTTCAATACCGCTTTCACCAGCCTGTTGTGTAAAAATGAGAAATTCAGCGGTACTATTACGAATCGTCAGTTTGTTTTCTGGAAGTTTGTCGCTCATACTATGTCCTTGTAATGATCATTCCATACTATATCTTTCTGAAGCAATACGGGGAACCATTATGACACCATTCAGGCAATCCGAAGCTCTATTTGCACGAGCTGAACAGGTGATTCCCTGCGGTATTTATGGCCACACGACCCCCGCCATGCTCGTGCCTGGGCATTTTCCATACTATGCGGATAGAGCGCAAGGTTCGCGGTATTGGGATATTGATCAGAATGAGTATATCGATTGGATGTGTGGGTATGGCCCTGTCGTGCTGGGTCATCAACATCCTGTTGTTGAAGATGCTGCTCTAAAATCGCAGCAGAAGGCCCTGTGCGCGAATCATCCAACGCCTATCATGGTCGAGCTCGCGGAATATCTCGTGAACCTTGTTGATTTTTCTGCCTGGGCTGTTTTTGGGAAAAATGGCTCGGATATGACGACCTGGGCCATTCAAGTGGCTCGTGAGCATACGGGTCGGAAAAAAATCTTAAAAATTTCAAATAGCTATCACGGAATTGGTCCGTGGTGTACGCCTAGTCATGCTGGATTAATCCCAGAAGACACCCTACATATTCATGAATTTGCATGGAATGACTTAACTGCCTTTGAGCATCAAATCAAAACGCTCCGCAATCAACTGGCCGCGGTCATTCTCTCCCCTTTTCATCACCCCGCCTTCGCGAAATCTGAGTTACCAAATCCTGGTTTTTTACAACACATTGAAGCCACTTGCCGTCGCGAGGGAATTGTATTTATTTTAGATGATATTCGTGCTGGGTTCCGTCTACATCATGGGGGATCACACCGTTATTTTGATTTTGAACCAGACTTGATTTGTTTTTGCAAAGCCATCGCAAATGGGCATCCGCTCTCGGCGACTTTGGGCAGAAAAGAGTTACGAATTGCCGCCAGTCGTGTATTTCTAACCGGCAGCTACTGGAACAACCCAGCACCCATGGCTGCAGCTCTGGCTTGCACCACCCTTTTAGAACAAGAAAATGCCGTTGAAAAAATGAAAAAAACGGGTGAGCAATTGATGAATGGCTTAATCACAGCCGCAAAACAATATGGCTACGCTGCCATCTGTTCAGGCCCCGCCGCTTTGCCGTTGCTGACATTTGAAAACGACCCTGGACTGCATTTACAACAACAATTTTGCGTTGAAATGGTGAAGCGAGGTATTTTTATTCATCCCCACCATAACTGGTTTATCTCTACGGCCCACACGACTGCTGATATTGAAGAAACAATAGATAAAGCAAAACTTGCCTTTGCTGCCCTGCGTGATAACACATGAACATCATCCTCGTTGCAGATTTGTATTACCCCTTGGTCAATGGATGTTCATATTTCATACAACGCCTTGCGCTGCAACTCAAAGAACGAGGCCATCAGGTCATCGTAATCGCCCCATCCGAATCATTCAGCTACACCATCAAAGAGATTGACGGGATCACCGTTTATGGCATGCGATCATATCCCACCTTTGTCTACCCTAAGTTTAGGCTTTGTTTCTTGCCCTTTTCAGGCAAACGAATTGAAAAAATAGTGAATAACTTCAAACCCGATGTCATCCATTTCCAATGGCACTTCGGTGTGAACCGCGCAGTACTTAAAGTGGCAAAGAAAATGGGTATCCGAACCATTGGCACAAACCATTTTATGCCAGAAACCATGGTGCATTACCTACCCTTTTCAAAGTATGTCGCGCGTCCACTGATTCATTTGGCATGGAAGGATTTTGCGAGGGTTTTTAAGCAAATGGACCAGATAACAACCCCAACCCAGATAGCCGCAGACTTGATTACTCCGTATTTCAAACAACCTGTTATTCCTATTTCCTGTGGCATTGATCTCCAGAGATTCAGGCCAGGACAATGTACAAAGGCCGTGCGAGCGCGGTATGGCATTCCTGAAAAACCTGTGTTGCTGTATGTTGGGCGGCTGGATAGGGAGAAGAACCTTGATGTGGTTATCAAAGCGAGTGCTAAAGCGCTGAAGGACCTTGATTTTCACCTGATCATCGCGGGATGTGGAACTGAAAAAAAGGGGCTTACAAATCTGGTTAAAGAGCTAAATCTTCAGGCGTCAGTAACCTTTACTGGTTTTGTTCCAAATGAGGTTTTACCAACCTTATATTGCATCGCGAATTGCTTTATTATCGCGGGGACCGCTGAACTACAAAGTATTGCCACAATGGAGGCCATGGCTTCAGCCCTACCCGTTTTGGCAGTTGATGCTGTTGCATTACCAGAGCTTGTTCATGAAGGAGTGAATGGCTATCTATTTCAAATTGCAGATATCAACGAGTTCGCAAAAAAAATAAAACGGATGACTCAGGATAAACAGCTTAGAGATACCATGGGGAAGGAAAGTATCGATTGCATCACTGCCCACGAAATTGGGGTGGTCATGGATAAATATGAAATGATTTATAAACCAGCTGCGGTTATACCCTCAATATGAGAAAAGATCCCAGATCTCTTTGATGGAATAGGGATATCGTTGGGAATAATCAGCCTGAATGAGCGCATTAATGATTGCTTCACGTAGAATATCAGTCCTTAGAAAAATACCTACGCCTTGGATCATTTGTAGATTGGCTCAAATAGAGGGGTTATTTTTTTTAAACCACCAGCAATTGTACCTG
>JAPLRK010000045.1 GCA_026399195.1 Legionellales bacterium | reverse complement strand
TTTATTAAATCCAGCCTTATCAGGCGTTCTGTTAAAATAAATTTTATATAGAATTTTTATAAAATCCTCATCTGAATAATTTACCAGCATGGAGTTATTGTTTATAAAATAATTTGACATATCCATGTAAAATGACTAATAATTGCAATGTAAGCTTTTAGGGACCCGCGAAAGCGCCCCTTTTAGCAGTTGACCAAGAACCACCTTTCGGTGGTTTTTTGGTTTATAGCGCTCGCAAAATTCTTCTACTGTGTCTTGCTTTCCAAATACCCTGAACTTTATCATATTTAATAGCTCATTGAAGTATAAAAAAACTTATTTTTGAATTGCAGGGTGCATATAGGGTGCATTTTCATTGTGGAATGTAACATAACAATATATCACTGTACATCATGGAATTGCCAACAGCCCATGAATGGCAAGGGCTTGTTGTTCATGGGGATATATAGAAACACATCAAGATACATTCTGAATTGCCTTCGGGAGGCAGGGGTCGCAGGTTCAATTCCTGTCACTCCGACCATATAAACAAAGGGTTTTAGGTGCAAGTTGAAAAAACATTTCGTAAACTACTATTTTTGAGGGAGTCGTGCGCAAAGCTTATCAGTTAGCACAATCTGCCCCCTATTTTCACCCCTGTCTACGGGAGACTTTTCTCTGAGGTTTTGCTGCGCTACCTTATAACTTGGTGCCGCTTTTTTAGTATCAATAAAACCCTCTTGTAGCACACTTCTTCTTTTTAAAATGCGCTTCTCCGCCATAGCAAGTTGAACATTGAAGCACACCGAGTGCTGAGATGAAAGCATCACCCCGCGTTCCTCCAAAGGAACCTTACAAACCGCGTCTGTGATTTTTTTTGCTTTTTGATGACAGTTAATAGACAAAGGTTTTTTTGCTTTTCTTTCTAAATGGGTAACTTGCAGTCTGACTTCTTTCATATTCTCAGAAGTAACCGCTTGATGCACCTGAGACAACTCTGTTAATACTTTCTCTCGATCGCTTGCCATGGTGGTATTTGAAACCTGCAACCGTAAGCGCTCGCAATATGCTTTGGACTGTAAATCATCCGAGCCCAGACTGGCGTCTTCAATGGCCTTTAACAATCTCAAACTCTCTTCTTGAAATGCGGCGCGATCAGCTAAGATTTTATCAATATAGCGTCTTAAACGAGTGGTATTTTCTTGGATAAAAGTAAATCCCAAAGTGGCTTCTTTAAGTATTTCATCCCCACTCCCTGTGCCGTGATCGATCCTTGAAAAAGCTTCAGCCAAATGTTTGCAATCGAGTATATCGCCTTCTTTCAGGAGCGCGCCCAAAGACGGCCAAGGAAAGGTGCTGTAATCCAGGGTTGGATGTTCAGCAACATACTGCAATGCCGCTTCTTTTTGGGCTATATTTTGTCGAATTCTCAGTACATCTCGTTGATCTGCACGATGGTATGGCATGATCGCCTGTTCAAAAAAGGCTAATTTTTTATCCGTATCTTTATTCAACCACTGCAAAGGCTCTGAGCTTTCCTGCAGTAAAGAAAGCTCCCCATTAAAGAATCGAAGTTGTTCAATCATTTGTTGATACTCAAGGTTATTCTTGATCCCCTCAGGTGGTTTTCCAGCGAGTAATGCATGCTGCGTGCTCGTAACCCAAGTGTTCGTAGGCAGTCTCACCTCCCTTATGTTTGCTAGTTCTTCTTGGCTCAAAACGATACACTCAAGTCCCCCCGTCTCTAATTTTCGAAAGAGCATTCCCATCACTGGTTTTAAATAAGCCCCAAGAAAGGTTTGTTGTTGTTCGGATGCTCTATAAAAATTTTTACTGCAATGAATATTGCTGAATTCAAACCCCAGATCAGGGTCCTTCAACGTGCAAAGATCCGTTAAACTTAAAAACGTTGGGTGATAGTACTGCTTCACGAAGCTCTCTCTTTTAACAATAGATTCGACATCCAACATAATAATTACCTCCCAAGGTACTGGTTTTGATGGTATAGCGCTCGGGTCAAAAACTTCATTGATGGTTTGAAGCGCAACCTTCACTTGCGCTTGTGTTTTCGTTTGCGTTTGAACGGCAACGGCTGTCCCTAATTCAGGCCCAAGATCGCTGATGTAACTTACTTTACAACGAGGCAGTGCTTCTTCTATCAAAGTATCGTAGGTGTGGCGCAAGTGAACCGCCTCGTCCACCGACTCGTCAAGAGATTGTAAAATCTTGGTCCATTTGTCCAATAACTGATTGCTGTAACGCTGAAAAATCTCCTTTGTCGGTTGTTCTTGTGATACAGCTCCGAACTCAGCAAAGAATTTATCAGAAGCTTCATCAACAAAAAATGGTTTGAAGGCCAATGCAAAACGGTTTTTCGTTTCGAGATCTGGGATTCTGAACAAGCGTGCTTTAAAATCCTCACGGATGATGTTGGTCATTTTAGCCAGCGTTGCTGAAAAACTATTTTGTTGCAACGCTTCTGTTTCACAGTGCACCATGCTTTGAAGGAGCCCTTCGAAATCCACGCCCGCCATGGCGGGTGGTACGATGATTTCCACGGATTGCTTATCCTGTAATCCACGCAAACGAGACGCCCCTTGTAAAAAACGTTGTAATTGAGTTTTGTGATCAACCAAAACCAAGCCTTTGGCTTCTGGCGCTTGTTTCACATCAGTGCCCAGGGTGTGCGATTGATCATAGTAGGTAAAGCGTTCAAAAGGAGTACTTCCAGGCAGAGCGCGGTCAATGTCATCGGGATCAGAGGAATCAATTAATTTTATCGCTCCTGTTTGAACATGGAGTGCACACAAGACCTCATGTTCATTGAAAAAGAGCACGTACTTAATCGGATCGGGCGCGGATAATTGGGTAGGATGGGCTTGTAAATAGCGCGCTAAAGCCTGGGCCACCATTTTATTGCCAATCCCTCTGAAAGTAGCGCACACATCCATAATACAGCGGACACATTCAGCGGAGGTTTTTCCCGCAAATAATCCCTCTACCAGCTTATCCAAAGAGTCAGGACCGAGTGTTTTCAAAGAGGATTTTCCCTTCAACAAGGAGACTAAAAACCCATCGGTTGCTGCAGAAGTTTTGATATTGTAAGACAAGCGTTGATGGAAAGTACCGCTGTTGGGGGGGGGCGTCCCCGTTAAACCATTAACAGTACGGTATAATGAGACATGATTACAGGCATTGCTATGAATGGTTTCAGGCTCCACCCGGATTTGAGGTAAAACAATCTTCTTCAATACGTCAGATAGGATTTTTTTATTGCGGTGTAAGGCCTTATATAGGGCGTTAAAATCTGCTTCATGTTCGTTATCTAATCTGAGAGTGTTTAATGAACATCCAAAAGCTGTTAAGAATTGTCCTGCGGGCGTTTCATCCAAGCTTTCAAACCGTGGATTTTCGATGCGTTCCTCGATCGCTTCTTCTTCAAGTCGCTTCAAATATCGCTTTAGAATCTCAGGCGGGATCCCATCCATCAGCATCATTTGAACAGTAAAATTCATGGATTCTTGAAAATGGCTAAATTTATGACCCTCAACGGGCTTACTTTTATCGTATGGAATGGCAATCCCTTTATCGCCTTCCACAAGTGAGGCCCCATAGGTTTCATTATATTTTTGAGTGAAAGCATCGGGAAGGAAGTGGCTTACCTGTGCTTTGTATCGCGCAAAAATCTCCTGATGATGGGGTGAGGCGCTTTGCACACAAGGAGGAATGCCTGTTGCACCTTTGTTTTGGAAATAGGCCATCAGGGCCGCTTTATCCTCAGGTGTTAAGGGTTGCATCAGATCATGCAATGGACTTTTCTCGGAAAAAATCAAGTCATGCGTGAGGTGTTGAAATGCCGCGTCCCAATCACGTTGTTGGGTGATCAATTGATTGTTTTTTTGGAGATCTGCGAATGTTTTTCCGATCAAGACGCCTCCAAGCGCATCTAATGACACCTGTTCAAAAAATTCATACAAGGCAACACATTCGCTGATGATCTCAGGATCAACTGGGTGTGGTTCACCCATGGTATAAATCAACTGGTTCTTTAAATTCAATCCTTGGTGCACTTCGTCGATGATCACATCTGCCTGGTTTTGAAACATGAGAACCAATTTTTCCAAAATGGCCACTTGTTCTGTCCACTCTTTCATTGCTTTCTCATCCGAGGGACGATGTAACAAAATCTCAAAATACTTCAGCTCCAAGGATTGGACGGCATCCCCCATCGTCACCAAATAATTTTTGCTGGCAATCACATCCTGCAGGTGTTCATAGAGCCATTGCAGACTTTCAGGCTTACAATCTGTATGGCGAGAAAATTCAAAGGGGATCGCTTTCTGTTGATAAAGAGTTTGGGATGAGTGTGACAAATCAACGCAATACGTGTGAAATAATGCCCTCGGGCCCTCAACCACCACCAGATTCGTGCCGTTTGCCCTTAATTGGGCGAGCTCTGGCAACAAAATTTTGGATTTACCCCCGCCTGGGATAATTTTTTCAATGGTTTCCGTATAGATTGGGCCATCCTTACCGGAACTAATCAATAGACGTTTAATGGCAGCGATTTGTTGGGGTCGCAAAAGGAGGTTATATCGATATTGCATTAACGCCATCACCGGTTCAGTCTCATAGTTCACCTCATCCAAAGTGAGCAAGTCGTGTGCGGCTTGCTGAAGGACAGAAGGATCGGTGGTATCACCTGCCGCGGTCATTTTTTTTTGGAATCGTTGCAGGGATTGTTGACGCACACTCATCGCCACATAACGACTGAGCGAAGTGTGCAGGCTTTCTATTTCAAGATCGGTTAATCCGGTTTCTAAGGTATATTGTGCTTTATCGGCTTTGAAATAGAGAGCTAACAAACGATCTTTGTCTAAAGGCTCACGCGCGCCACTGTCTAACTCTAAATCCCGATGTTGTTTTTTCAAGGGATCGGCGGGCCCCCGGTTTGCCAACGCCAATATCACGTCCCATTGGCTTTGGATCAAGGGCTCCATGTTATCGTGGATCGCTTGCGCGCCACTCAAAAAAGAAAGCCTATCTTCGGGTTTAGTAAAAAGACTTGATGCCAGGAGTTTCATGGATTGTAACGCTTGATATTGGGCCTCACCGGCTAGTCGTTCTTCCGGACTCAAGATCTTAAGATCACTGGTGCGTGTTTCGGGGGCTGCGCCTAATCGATGCGAGGCGGCTTGATAGTCAATGCAAATCTGTTCTTGCTGCGTGCTTGCACCGAAACCACTGGCTAAAAACACATGCGCCACATCAAAGGCATCGAGCGCAACACATGGTGCAGCGACCATGGGTGAGATTGAGGATACGGCAATCTCTTTCCATAAATCCAGCCTGCCCGCCAGCACAAGTTTCTCAGTCGTTTCTCGAACTTGGTAAATCGAAATTTTGGGGGGTGGCAAGGTGAGTGCGGTTTTAATAACATCTTGCTCTAAGTCCACAAACGTTCTCGGATGTTCAGCAATTCTCAACAGGATGTTACCTATAAAAGCCGTTTGATCTGCTTGTTTTTCCAAGGGAACGTGGTGACGCGCCATGACAATATGGGTACAAAAATCAATGAGTTTTTTTCGCGTTGGGTCACTGGGATCTCGTTTCAAGATAGCATAATAGGCACTGAAGTTTGTCAAGAAGATCTTGTCTTTCATGTCTATGCTTAATGACTTCATAGCTGCTTCGCACTTCTCCGGCGTTTCAGTGTTTTCTATTTTAGGCTCGCCACCTTTCAGCACACATTCCTTTGGGATATCCAAGGCAAGGGGCTTGAGCAAAATTTCAGTAGAGTAGGCCCGGATCTGAAGATCATTGGTTAAAAATGTGTCTATACCCGCCAATCGTTTTTGTTGGTGGCTGGAAAGTTTGCCCTTGGCACGTTCTTCGGCTTTTAAGGCTTCATATTCTTTTTTGAGCATTTTTAGTTGCAGAACATGCCATTCATATCCCATGGCACCGAATGCTTTCGGGGGGGGGCCGGGCAAATTAAAGTAGTAATAATCGAGTAAAGATTTTTTTTCATCGTCTTGTAGCTGAAGGGCAGAGGGCATGTGCCGTTGCATGGTTTGATAGCGTGAATATAAATCAAATAAGGTGCCATTGAGTTCGTTATGAAAATTGCTTAATTTTTCCCAACAATGCATCTCATACAGGCCTTCCGGGGTTCGCTCATCCAAGACGGGGAGAGGGGGAGATGTATTTTTACCTGGGGTAAACGCACTTGTAAAAAGTGAGAGTGCTTTCAGTTGGCACGCCACAAAAGCGGGTGTTTTCAAGGAAGCCTTTGTATCCTCTAAGTTCAGCATCAGAGGCAAGCCCGTAATGATCCAATGCAATCGCTTTAATTCTTCCACGCTTCCCGTGAAAGACCCAAATTGTTTGGTGCAATTTTCCAAAACTTCCCAAGCTTTTTCTGCTTGCTGACTTCCTAAATAAAAGTAACAAAGACTCAACGCATCGCACAAATTGTCAGCTTTTGGGATTGCCCCCTCCAAAGGAAAGCGAACGATTGCCTCAGAGTTCGTTCGTTGCCATGGCGTCAGCACGAGGTTCCTTTGAGCTGCGATCTTTTTTACGGTAACTTCGGGGGCATCTCCTGAAATATCTTGTTGAAAATTACGAAACTCTGTTCTGGATGAGGCCCCTTTTTTTAAAATGAAGGGTTGCAGAGGAACATAGGCGTATCGTTCTTTCCCATTCGAAAGCACAAAGCCCTTCATACCAGGAACAACAGATTCCATTGGACCTTCCACAATAAGACTGGGATCAGATTTGAGTCTATATACCCATACTCCGTTCTCTTTGTTGGCGAGCATACTCAACCCATAACGATCGAAATTAATTTCATAAGCATCGTCATTTTTTTTCAAAACTGAGATGAATTTTGCCCCCTCAAAACTTGCAAAGACATCATGCAACCACGTTTTTCCCACACATAAAGTCAGCCCTAGCGAGACCCCGGCTGCGTCGACGGCGTTCAGACTTAAGTGACCCTCTGTGATCTGCCCCAAGAATATCGGCTGCTCTTTTTCCGTCACCAGCGCCGCCGAGTCCGAGGTCCAAAGAAGGGTATTGCGCGCTCTGAAGCGATCCGGCGTATCGGGGAGAAGCATCTGAGTGCTATCGATTCGCATTTCTTTTTTTTGTGACTTACTGTGATCATGCAACTCATACCAATCAGTATGCCCATTCATCGTCCATTTTTTTTGGATGCGAAAAGGATAATCGGAAGACTCACGAACAAAGCGGAACTCAGGGATAGGCTCCCCGAATTCAATCAAACACCCATCCGGCGAACTCATGCAATACTCTGGTGTTTTAGCGCAAAGATATTTTATAGCAGCATGATTGGAGATCAATGCAGGTGTGCCCATACGAACCATACCCAGATCGTTTAAAACAAATCCTTTTTCTGCATCCACTGAGTAAACGGTTTCAGTCTCGCCTTGACGCATTCGAACGGAATAGACATCCCCAATTTTTGTCGGAATCCCCACACACTCACCCAAGCCTAAAGCCTGCAGGTGTCGTCCCAAAAGAGCGGCAACCACTGATTCATCAAAAGAAGCCACGTAGGTTTTGATCTCATATTTAATACGAGCAAGATCAACTTGGGATGCCGTGTCAGTGTTGGTATTGTCAATCGGTGTGGCGTTCATTTGAAAATAGGAGAATAAAACAACATCCAATAAAGAAGCACGCTCTAAATCAAAGGTGCTCGATAGAGCGGATGAGGATTCTAGCGTTGTGTGAAGCATTGAATCTAGCACCTTGATTCGAGCCATCGCGGTGATACATTGATATTGATAGAGCGCTTGTCGCATAGGAAGAGACTGGCCATCAATCGCTATAAGCTTAGCAATTTTTTCTTGCAGATCTTTTAGCTCTTTATTGGCCTCAGGTAAGAGTGGCTTATATTCTGTGGCATAGCGATTAAAGAGATAACTCAAGTGGATAAAATAAATCAGCGTTTCAGGGTTCGCCTCTTTTTGTGAAAAATAAGCCATACCCTTGTCAAGTAATCTTCTAAACTTCTCAAACAATTCTGGATTAGAATCTATGGCCTGAAGCAATAGCCCCGGCTCAAAAAGATTGGCTTCCAAATAAACTTGATAATCGCGACTCGATAACATGGACACATTTTGGTTGAAATACTCCAACGTAAAAGTAATTTGATGCTCTTTTACCTCACGTAAATAAAGCAACTGTCTCTGCTCGATGTCTGTTTGAGTCATTTTCTTCTTTTCTGCTGGTGCAACCTCATCCTCATCGGGTGCCGGAGGAAACCAATCCATTCTTTTTAAAGTACTAAAGATCGGAAAAGCAGAAAGTTGTATTTGGTTATTTGACCGTTTTTTAGGTGTGGTGTCATCTGGCGCATCCCACTCCAAAGCTACTCGACACGGGTTGTCAGGTGGCAACAGATATTTATGATTTAACAATGATCTTTCAAGCCGTAAAAAGCTGATCTGACAAAAGCGACTTTTGACAGTCAGCTCAGTATTACCCTCATTAAACAATATTGATTCGGCGGGGATTGTTGTTCGGAATCCAATCGGAGAAGCTGCCGAAAAAAGACAGCGCTCGAGCGCGGCTTCAGTATTAAATTTATCAATCAAAGGTTTGTATTGGGGATCTTTCTTGAGATCATCCTGATGGGTTGTGAAATAATAGGCGGCTTCAGCCCCCATATTATTTATCTGCTTTGCAAACTTAGGATTCAGCTTGGCTGACACCTTATCATAAGCTTCCAGCAACCGAGCCTCAAGAACAGGCTCGGTTGCCACAATTTTCTTATAATAATTTATGTAATCTAAGTGATACACAGCCCCTTCGATACTGCTTTCGAATTGAGATAGCCTTTTTAGCTGTTGTAGGCGCGCATCCAAGATGGGAGAAAGTGTTGCAAAATAGGGATTTCTTTCATTTTTTGTTAAAAATAAATTCATTATAAGGCCGCGGAAGATGAATCCAAACCGATCTTCTTTATTCAACGGTAATTGACTTTGGACGTAGTCACACACCCCCATGATGCTCAGACCGACTGCCACTGTTTCTGGTAAAATGACATCCCCGCTGGTGGATTGACTCGATTTCGCATACATCTGTTGTAAAGCATCCAATGACTCATAAAATGAAGTTTGATTTTCTGCAGTGATCCCTTGATAAAAGGGGATCGCTTCCTTAGAAGTCTCCTTCCCATTGGGCAAAGGTAGGCTTGCAAGCTCCCGCTGTAATCGCGTCATTATGCCGGCATAATCCCCTTTCACCGCAAGCGACTGGCAAAAGCTAAGCAAACTATTCATTTGCGGGATAAGCTCAGGCCCTCCGGTTAACATGAGCTCAAATGCGGTGGTTTTGGGAGGCGTGAATGTTCCCATGGATGCTGTGATTGACTCTGTTGAAGCCGTGGGACGTTCTAAATCTTCAGGTCTTTCAGATGATTCCATTCTCGGCCTGAACATACGAACTACTTTTTTTGTCATTGAGTTGATTACTTTACCTTGCTCACGACTTCGAGACGTTTCAGAATTTATTTTGAGGTCATCTTCTAAGTCCTTTATTTCACCTCGATGTTGATCAAGCGCCCTTTTAATCATCTTTGCAGATCTATAGGACTCATCGGGGGGCTTACAAATTACTTTCTCTTTATTGATATAATTAGATAAGTGCTCAAATAGCCTAGGGTCGTATACCTTGCCCGGTACGGGCAACCTACTCAACTCCGCTTTTAACGACTCCTCTGTAATTTCTTTCTGAACGTAACGATTGTCTTTAGAGCAAAAACCGATTTCAATCCGATCTTCTTTTTTAATCAATATCCAATTTCTATTTTTTATGACTCTTTTTATATCCACAGCGCTTGGGGTGGATGCAATTGTTCGTGCATAATATCCATCAAGCCCTAATTGAGCCTGCATATAATATTCAATCCCTGTGATACAACATGCTGGGATATGCTCGAACTTTTCTAATTCAGAGCGAGGCATTCCTTCATGCGCCTCTGCCACGCTGGCTCTGAGATAAGTCGCTTGCAGAGCTTTTAAGTGCTCTAAAAATGCCGCTTGATTCCCGGGTTTGATGTCTTGATAAAACGCCAAGGGCTGATAGAAGCTCTCTCGACTCTCAGGCAGGGGAAGATGTAAAAACACCGACTCCAATAATCTGGCGACCTTTTCATTTAGTCCTGCCTCCAGCAATACGTCACAATGAGCCTGCAATGTCTGCAATTGACTCATCAAACCAGGCCCTCCGGTCACCGTCTCAAGGGCCTGAGAGGCGGCGCGCTGGGAGGTTGGTAGCTGAAAAGGCATACTTGTCCCCGGCTCGTGATAGCTGGGGGGTGCGATGGGCGGAGATCTTTCCTCTACAACGTGGGTACGGGCTAATTCTGCGCGATACTGAAGCAAAGCTCTGCGTTCGGATTCAACTTCAGCAGGACTCATATCCTCGAAGGTATTCAAGGTGCGCAACAAGGTGTCTATGGCGTGTTGAATCAGGGTTTGGACGCGCTTGTCACTGAATCCAACCGTATCTCTTAATTGTTGCATAAAATCATCTAAGGCATGATGTTTGAATTTATAGATAAAGTGTTTATAGGCATTGAGGGTTGGAAAGTTGGATTTCAGCATTTGATGTAATACCCGCTCCGTACATGTGCCCGATAATTGCCCCGCCGTCAGTGAGTGCGGAAATTTATCCAACACCGAAATCCGTTCGAAGCCTGCAAAATGAAAGTTGGCTAATTTCCATTCGTAAACGGTTTTTTCATCCACCTCTATCTCTTCGATCGACCTTAGAGAAGGCGTATTAAGCACCATCAATCCTTGAATACATTTCTGAAGACTTTCTTTATCCAGCGGTAGAGGACCACGCATGCCATAGACCGGACAATACTTTTCGCTATCTTTCCTTGAAAGACGTTCATGGTATTGAATTCCTGCCCCTGCGTTATACACATATAGCTCTATCCCAGGCTTCCCATCCACAACGACATGTTTGAATTGATAGGTCATCGCATGCCCATCTGTAGAGCTACCCCACCCTCCCGGAATGGAAATAAATTCGCCTTCTTTCAAAGCCAAGACTTGATCAGAAATCTCTTCACACAATTGATCTAAGTGCTGTTTTGAGGCGCTTTTATCAATCTCTTCTATCCTCTCCTCGATACTACTGAGTTCAGCTGTTCTTGCAAAAATACTACTTAAGTCTTCAGTTAATCCTGGAAAAGGGCGGGCAAGGTAGTTCATGGTCCGCCCAAAGGTGAGCCCTTCCAATTTATAAGTGCCAGAAAGAAACGCATCGTTTTGAATTTGCGCGAACAATTTAATATCAATCGGTGCATAGGGATCAAAACTTACCAAATCATAGGCGTCGCTTTTTAAAATTTTGATGCGTGCCAAAAGCGCTTGAAATTGTTTCTTCTTCGCTTTGTAATCTCGTTGAAAGGCTTCAGGATACGCCACAACACAGTCATCAATTTTCAACAAACCTTGAGGGGTAGAAATGGGTGCAGTCCAAGCATCCCGAGCAGCTTCGAGGGCTTTTAATGAGGTACTCTTTAAATCAGGGAACCCGCGGTTGAGCCATTGAACCCTGATCTCATCCATTATGATCTTACGCTTTTTTCGGTCTTTTTTACTAGGCATACGATCTTCTAAATCATGTATAACATATGGTAAGTGTAGCTTATAATGAATCGATTTAAAATAGAGCACATCAAAGGCTTTGTCGGTAGACTGTTACTCAAATAATCTGTATTCGATTGTTAATTATGATCGATCGGACTCGGGCGGGCTCGGTCACGCGCTCGGGCCCGTATTAGATCGCGGTTTGTCCAGATTTAACGAACTCAATCTGAAATTTACGTACATTAGCTTGGTTTTTAGCCGTGAAACCAATGGTCAACAGACCCTGCCATGATACTGTGATCTGACACGCACAGGTTAGTAACTTGAGGCTTGGTTGTGTTTATGGTACAATTTGCACACAAACTGTTTTTAATATTGCGAAAAATGCCTAAAGTCCGTCGAAAAGCCACACCACCTGTTCCGGATGTTCGATCACTCCCCGGTCTTGTCTTGGTCATCCGAGAGCTTCTGCTTACCCCAAGATCTACCCCTGCGAGAATCAGAGCGACGATCCCATCGCTACTTAAAATGCATTTGGATAACTTGAGGGCCACTTTACACGATTATATAAAAAGGGGAGAACAATGTAAGTTGCCGATAGATGATGATTTTTTGAAAGCATTAATCACCCTAAAACCTTTACAACAAGAAGTCCTTCGTGTTTTGTATTGCCTAGTTTACGTTGATTTGAGCATGCCCATAAAATTTATCGAGGGCAATGTGATTGATTTCGTGTCACAAATCATTGTGAGTGACGCTCCTCAACCCATAAAAGCAGAAGCCTCTCGTTTTTTTATGTCTTTATCGAAATCATGTGAACTCCCTCAGTTGGTTAAGCACGGCGCATTACCTCTCCTTGCGACGCTTCTGGAAGGAGATGATTCTGAGCGCCAAGTGCTGGTATTGTCCTATTTGGTTGATTTTTTCTCAAAAATTGACAACAAACCCACTTTGATTGAGTATGTCACCATCCTCCAAAATGCTGGTTTGTTCCACAACCTATGTGCTCTGTTAAAAAGTGATGTTTTGAGCCTTACGGAACGAGTCATTGAATATCTTGAAATGCTCTTAAGCACGGTAAAATTGAAGGAGCCTTTAGGCGCCGAGGAAATGGCTCTTTTATTGCCTCATCTGAAACGTCCGAACATCCGCATTGTAAACCAACTTTGTGTTATTTTTACGCACTGCATCCCGCATAAACCCTGTCAGACATACCTCATCAAAGCGGATATCCTTCCGATGTTATCCGCTCTATTGAACAGTACCTATGAGCAAGACGATTCACTATTCACTAGAGAATCCCTGGTTAAGTGTCTTTTGATACTTGCAAAATCAGAGCCAAGCGCCTTTACAACCGAGTTTAAAATAGGGTTAATCCCACTGCTTATTCGAGAAATCAATTTTCCAACCGATCTACAATTAGATGCTGCTCGTTTATTACGTCTTTTAATGACTGATACCACCATGGTCAGAAAAATTCATGAAGAAGGCGGCGTTCCTAAACTGCTCACTTTGGTCGCTTCAGAAGAAAATATAATCGTATACGAAGGTTTGGAAACCTTACTACAAATGATGGAATATGGTCTTCGCATGAAAACAAATGATGAAGGCCTTCTTCATATCCTTCCCTTTGTGTCTGATGATAAGCCAAAAAAAGTAAGAATGGCGGCTGTTCAATTTTTAATATATTACAAGTCGTTGCCTATTTTAGATGGGTTAAAAGATCGTGGGGGCATACCCCTTCTTTTGGAATGTTTAACGAGCGACTCGAAACTATCTGTCATTGAAAATTCATTGAACTATTTACAGAATTTCGTAGCAGACGATTGTCCTACCGCTACGGACAATGCTGCCACTATGATTGCGTTTGATGGGCTAAGGGCCATTTGTGCTTTAAGCAAACACGAGAAAGCGTTCATCAAATGCCAATCGACTATTCTAATGACACATATTCTACATAAGCTTCCTGCCACACCCCTGTCTCCAGATGCTGAATTTTTAGGCGAACTTCTAAAATTAGTGCGTCATGAGGATAAAAAAATAGAACAAAAGGCTCGCATGACCCTACTCCTCATGTCGAGACAGATTGAGCATGCAACAGCACTCGTAAATGCAGGGGGTCTTTTCTTCTTATTCGAGTCGCTGGCTGTCTCCGAATATCGTCGTCACGCGGCAATCGCATTAGTCAATATATCAGCGAGTGGTCCTATCGCATTTTTCATGAATTCAGCCGATCAATTGCGGGCCATCCTTGAAGTCAGCCGTCATGAGAGTCCGAAAATAAATAAGCGTGCAGTTCATGCGCTGGCAAATCTTGCAGCTCATCCTGCACAAGCTGCTCTCATACATGAAGCAGGGGGCGTGGCTGTGCTAACAGAGATATCCACTCATCCAGAGATGGGGGCGTATGCACGTATGGCATTGAAATGTCTGGCCCATGAGACCCCAACGGTCTCATCACCAGAGGACTCTGTGGCTTCTCCGGTTGAAATGGAACTCACAAAAGCCCGTAAGAAAAAGAAATCAAAATCATTACAGAAACAACGGAAATTAACACAAAAAATCAACGAGTTAACCACGAATATTCGTAAACATTCGGTCAACCCCGTTATTGACAAGCCCAATTTTTCAAGACCGTTTTAAAATTTCGATCCAGGGGGTATAAAAAGATATCCTTAACCGGTACGCTTTGCAGGCCTGAGGGTCCAAGTTTTCCCCGTCCTTTTG
>JAPLRK010000013.1 GCA_026399195.1 Legionellales bacterium | reverse complement strand
ACGGGGAAAACTTGGACCCTCAGGCCTGCAAAGCGTACCGGTTAAGGATATCTTTTTATACCCCCTGGATCGAAATTTTAAAACGGTCTTGAAAAATTGGGCTTGTCAATAACGGGGTTGACCGAATGTTTACCATCAAATCATCGAAAAACTGCCTGGAACAGCCTAAAACTGCCTGGCGCTGCCACAGTCATGCCACAATTTATGACACAGTATTTTATCGAATGGCACACATCATCCCTCTTCTGAGATAGGCTTTTGTCTCAGGCTCTTAAGTTGACCTTGCTTCGATTTTTCATCTAGCATTTTCTGTTTAGAGCGCCTTGAGCGACGCTTTTTTTGACGTTTTAGTTTTTCTATCCTTTGTTGTTCTTTGGTTTTTTCATCACTGACCATTGTATGAAGTTTTTCGCATAACCGCGCTCTTGCAAAATAGCGATTGCCTTCACGGCTTCTGGAGTCCTGGCATTTTATCTCAATGCCAGACGGAGTATGTTTCAAGTAGACAGTTGAGGCTGTTTTATGTAGCTTCTGCCCGCCTTTACCACTGCCTAGAATAAATTTTTCGATGAGGGAGTCTTCATTGATGTGAAGTTTTTCCATCCACTCTGCTAGCTTGTCCCATTTATCACTGTTAACCATTAAGCAGGCTCAAATCGTTCAAGTTCGTCACTCATCATCTTCTTTTGGTATTATCGTCTGTAGCTACCTGACTTTTTTTGTGATTTTTAACTTGCTAATGCTGCTAAAACATGTGCTGGATCCTTGCTAATTGCACGTAATAATGCTTTAGCAGGTCCGGTAGGCTCTCGCCTTCCTTGCTCCCAATTTCTTAAAGTTCCTAAATTCACATCAATTAAACGGCAAAACTTTTCTTGAGTTAACCCTATCTTTTTTCGAATATCCTTAACATGAACCGCGTCAACCACAAATTCTCGCGAAGGAGCCCGTTCGCCATCAATAATTTCATTCATTTGGGTCATGCTTTCATACAATTTTTCAAATAATTTATTATCCATGATTACCACCTTTCATTTAACTGACGTAATACTTTTTTCTGATCCGGGGTTAAATCATCCTGAATGCCTTTTTTATAAATCAGCAAAAGTCTTATTTGTGACGCTGATGTAACATAATAATAAATGACTCTGACTCCACCCCGTTTGCCTTTTCCTTGAGCAGACCATCGCACTTTTCTTAATCCACCAGTTTGTTGAATCACATCGCCCGCTAACGGTTGATTAGCGAGATATTCTTGAAACTCACGATATTCATCGTCTGTTAGTAAATCTCTCACATCTTCTGTAAAAATTCGAGTCTCAATAAAAATCATTTCATTTTCTTATTACTTTGTATATTTAAAGTATATTCTATCGAACATTGTAAGTCAATGACGTACTTTATTAAGGGATGAATTACTGTCTCACCGATGGGATCCACTTTAGTCTCGGATTAATCAGGCTGTCCCGTACACAACTTGTCTAGGACTGTCGCGTATGAATTGCAGTTAGCTATAAAGCCATAAGCGTTATAAAGGAACTTTCTCATGCTACCAAGAACCGCGTTATATCTTCCACGATTTTTTAACACATTAGTTCCTTCACGAAAGTTGTTGACTGAATCCAATAAACCAACATCCATTGCGACTTATATAGAACAACTACAATCCATGTCTGTTGCTCCATTAACCAAACTAGATTTGTCTGGGTATCGATCAAAAATTACGATGGAGACTTATTGTATACCGGACTCACCCTTTACAAAGGCTTTATCGAAGTGCCCTGAAGTACAACACGTTGATATATCAGGCCATCAGCATATTGAAAATTTAGAATTTTCACGTTTTCGAAAAAGTTTACCTAAGCTTAAAGCCGTCACTTTAAAAGGTATTAGCCCCCTCCACTTTAGAATTGATACCAACCAACTTGTTAAATATTATGCAAAAAATATTCTTCTTCTTGCTGACCAAAAACTAATGAGGCTCATAACTAAAGCGTCATGCGACTATCTCATTGAAAACAAACAAGAAAAATACGCACGATCAATTCTATCGGGTATAACCATCGATAATCTTGATCCTAAGCCTTTTCAAGAGGCACTTGTCACTGAAGAATTACGGACAGAAGAGCTTTCACGGTTAGAGGAACTGGCTTCAGCTAAGCGTCGAGAGAAGCGAGCGATGCTAAAATTGAATTTGTTAACTGATTATAAATCTGGTTATGGTTTTGACCTTAATTCTCCTTGGTATAAAATGGGTCCAAAGAGCGAGGAAGATCTTGTAGAATGTGGATGCCCTCATACTGTATTCGTACTTTATGTGGTTATTACAAAACTAAAGCTTTGGGATATTGTTCTAAAAGGGCCGGGAGAGCTTGGGTTTATGTTTTCAAGCCCTGAATCTTTACAGGCCGTTTATAGGCATCCAGCTGTCCAATCTGCGGAGGATTGTGATGGACATAGTGGAGCCTCTTTTGCAATGTGTATGCGATTTATTGAAATGATGGCAAAGGATATTATGGCAAAGGAACATACCGCCAGCTTTAGTTCTGAGCGCCCAAGATCGAAATTGTAAGTGAGGGGTGCGAGCATGTCTGCAGAAAGGGGTTAAGATTTTTCTTATGGGAGTTATTTCCTTCAGGCAAAGAAAGACAAGGGCATTGCCAAAGAAGCCCAGCGTCGATAACTACGAAAAACTGTTGCCTTGGAATATTGGCTTAGATTATACCCCAAAGTATATTTTTAATCCGTAAGGTGACTTAGCAAAACCATATTCTTGGCTAACTCTTTAGCAATAATAAAAGAGAGGATATTATGCAAAAACGAAAATTAGGACAGTTTAAATTGGAAGTCTCGGCACTTGGCTTAGGCTGTATGGGGATGTCGATGGGTTATGGTCGTTTTGATGATCAGCAATCAATCAAAACGATTCATCATGCTATTGATCGAGGAATCACTTTTATCGATACGGCGGATGTTTATGGTGATGGTCATAATGAAACGTTGATTGGCAAGGCTTTGGCAGGTGGTTTGCGAGAAAACGTGGTTTTAGCAACTAAATGTGGCCTTGTCGGTTTAGGAAAAGTCGATGCGTCACCCGCGCACATCAAAAAAGCATGTGATAAGAGTTTAAAACGTTTAGGCGTTGATGTTATTGATCTTTATTATCTGCATCGAGCAGAAAAAGACATTCCTATTGAAGAGTCAGTAGGTGCTTTTGCCGATTTAGTCAAAGCCGGCAAGATTCGCTACGTAGGCTTGTCAGAAATCACTGTAAAAACCTTAAAGCGAGCAGTTAAGGTCCACCCTATTACTGCCTTACAGTGTGAGTATTCCCTATGGGAGAGAAAGCCTGAAAATGGAATTTTGAAAGCCTGCCAAGCAATGGATATAGGCTTTGTTCCTTATAGCCCACTCGGGCGTGGTTTTTTATCTGGAAAATTTCGAAACACAAACAAATTTGAAGATGGGGATTTTCGTCCGATGCTACCCAAATTCCAAGGGGCTAACTTAGAGCATAATTTGCATGTGTTGGATAAACAAATTGAATTTGCAAAACGAAAGGGCTGCACACCGGCGCAATTAGCATTGGCTTGGTTATTAGCACAAAACAAGCATATAGCACCTATTCCTGGGACTCGCGCCATAGAACGTTTAAATGAAAATATAGGCGCTCTTGATGTTCATTTATCAGCAGCTGAGCTTGAAGAAATTGCTCAATTAATTCCTAAAGATGCAACCATGGGCATGCAATATCCCGCTGAATTTAATATGGAGGTTTAAGAGGGAAAAATGTGTATTGGTGGTATAATTCAAACGCTGATAATTAAATAATCAAAGAACTGCCATGAAAGAGCAACAATTATGAAAATAGGAACGTTTAAAAAATGGTCTTTAGTCTTTTGTATTATCTTCCTTCCCATAACTTTATTTGCCGGGATGCATTCGTATCGTCGCACAGGCTCAGGGCTGGCTCAACCCAGAGACAGTGCCTTAGTCCAAAGGCCTCTGCTATTTCCTGCAATCGATAATCTCCATATTTACGTGCAATATACATAGCCATTTTCCTCGGGAGATTAGGTGTTAACAGGGGTATAAAAGCGCGGATAGATGGCGCAGCTTTATGTTGAAATTATAGACACCATTAAATTCAAAGAATAAAAGCATGTCATCAAGGCTGTGGTCACAAACTGCCGCGCCCACAGCCATTGAAAAGCATGTTACTACCTCGTGCTGTCAAGGGATTGCTTCATTAAACTTCATTATGAGGGGGTTGCGAAGTTTCATAAATCAATCCCTTGACAGGGGCGGCTAAAGAGTAAGCTGTTTGATCTTAAAACAGCTCATCACACTCATACTCATCTTCTGCAAATGGATTATCCTCACACATGCCCAAGTGCTGTAACATGTGATCAAAGTAAATAAATTCCAAAGCAAGGGCAAGATCACGAACGAACTTAACCACGTGAAAGGCTGCTTCATTAGATATGTTTGCCGGTAGTAATTGATCCAGGTCGATCTTCATCGGGTCCTGTGGAAGAACCGCCAAAAGTGGTCGTTCTGAGTTCCAGAAGTGCCGTTTTAAATGTTTTTCAAGCTCATTAGCCTATGATCGAATCTCATCATAGACTATAACGCCTTCTGGACAGCTGACATTTAAGATCAGACCTTTCTTTTGTATTATCGTGAAATAAGAAATTTCTATGAGATTCAATGAGATTAAACATGCTAAAAATGGCATGTCCCATTGCTTTGGATTCTGTATTTGAAACATTAAACGCATTAGAACGGTTACGAAGAACCCGTTCTACGAGCTCATAGTTAACAGGTTGTCTTTTATTTAAGCCGTGAGTGTTAACTTCCTTTAACATAATATCTAAAATCAAGGGATGGCTACCCATAATAGACCAATCAATGGGCGTTTGGTAAATTTGTTGATGAGAGCGATTAAGCAAATTACTATGGGGCGTAAGAGCCTTTACTGCGGCTACGTCACCAATTCGTGCCACCTCATGGAGTAATGAGATACAACCGTCACTTTTAACATAGTTAAAGCATTTTATTTTATCCTTATGATGGTCTAATGGCATAAACCCCATGGAGTACAGATGATTAGTCATTTCATCCGCAATTTCCCTTAACTCTTCTGTGAAGAAAAACTGAGCACGAGGCACTTTCTTCATTAATTCTATGATCTGCATCAGCAAAATATTTTTCGCCATTAAGTTTGAATTATATAAATCAATAAGATTTAATATTTCTTTAATGTTTTCATCGTCTTTATATGGGCTTTCAATAATTTTTTGGTAAAGAGAAGGAATAATCCTATCTTCAATTTTTTCTGGATAGACATAAAATGAAAATAGAGTGTTTTTATTCTCATAAAAGAAGTATCGTCTGCTTAAGGTAGCGAGTTTTATTTTTTCTAGAACATACTGAATTTCTTGTACTAATTCTCGAGGAGAAGAAAGTTTTTTTGGTGGAGCAGAATTATTTGGGTCATAAAGATAATAACAATAAGTCTCATCTTCAATTCGCTGCTCTAGGGCAAAGGAATGTAGATACCCCAATGTAATATGAATTGTGAGATTCTGCTTAATCGATTGCATTTTTTCAATAATTTTTTTAGTGTTTTCCAAAAGTTCTAGATCATCGCTTGTGATAAATGAAAAAACATCAGAGCATTTTTTTGAAGTTAGGAACGTGAGCGAAATAACTTCCCGTTTTCACTAAACAAGGTACAATGCCAAAATCTAATCAAATGGCATTGAATATAGGCTTGGTAATGAAAAGGTTTTATGGAAAAACAGCTGAAGAAGGGATGGTCAATTTT
>JAPLRK010000012.1:2181-4790 GCA_026399195.1 Legionellales bacterium | reverse complement strand
CGAGACTATTCATTCCAACGTTATATTACATTTTCTTTTGAGTGTCCCGTGTTATTTTTATTATTTTAGATTTTAGTGAAAAGTCACGAAATTGTTGGTGGTTGTCAATAACGGGGTTGACCGAATACTTACATTTGATGCATCGTAAGTTGTTGATTTATAATGTTTCCTATTATTGAGTACAAGGCTTCGAACCAAGGTGTCGGGGGTTCGAGTCCCTCCGAGCGCACCATATACAGCAAGGATCGTAGCTCTTGCTGTGTCATAAAAACCAACTACTCTGGTAAACACACATCATGAATACGCTCCGCCGCCGTTCTTAAATGCTCACTAGAAAGGTGTGCATAACGCAGCATCATTTCATAAGTTGACCAACCACCCAGTTGTTGCAGCTCGTGTAATGATTAGGTTACAGTTCACGAGCATGATTTTGGATGCTCTGAATTATTTCTTCAAATGGTGGGATAGATCCAAAATATATTTCAGCCTTTTTCTGGTAGAGTGTGCTGAATTTATCCATTTCACCTTGCAGGGATAGTAGGAATGCTGGGTTTTTTGTTAAATCCGGCTCATCTAAGGCGCCAAATTTTTCTACTTTATAGGATTGATAGGCTTCGGTTTTTATGAATTGTTGGACACGATCCGTATTGAGTAATTGATATACATCATAATAGTGTCGAATGAAGTTAATAGGCGATTCAATATTTTTTTGCTTATTAACACGATATTTTGTTGAGATGGTCTGTAACTTTTCAATGAATGTGTATTCAGGGAGATAACATTTCACATGGGTCGCTTGATTATCGACAATGATAACACCGGATGAAATTGCTTTATCATAAGCCCAAGAGCTTATATTTCTGAAATCGTATGGGGTTGTTTTATCAAAGCCTACCTCAAGTAGCACTCCCTCCTTTAATGCGTCCAATGATGGAAAATAAGACTGGTATGTTCCTCTGATCCCGGCACTACGCATCTTGTAGGCATCATCAAATTCATGATCACGCTGAAAAACAACATCCTGTATTGTCAATATGTTTGTCAGATTATCAAAAAAGGTTCTTCGGCTTTCAATGTGGTTTTTTTTGTTGTGGTTTCTCCCTGATTTTACCTCAAGAGAGGAGATTGGGTGGATTTGTATGTCGATGTCCTCACTAAAGCGGTTGATAATGTCAAAGCCTTTGGATAAGGACGTACCGCCCTTTAACTCAAAATCAAACCCTTGTTGTTGTAAGCCCCAGAGGGTGTGCATCACCCAGTAGTCTTTCTCAACAATGCTGGGGTTGATTGCTTTTTCTTCCGAGACCACAAGGAATAATTCCTTTGCATCAGCTAATTCATGTAAAAACATCTCATTTTCCTAAGAGGATCGCTATCAATTTCTTTGTTTGGATTTTTCCATGTTTTTTTGCTAATGTAAGCAATAGCGTGCAGTCAAAATAAGCGAGCTTTGTTTTAATGGTTGATTCTAGGTTACTTACATCTTCAGTCAAATATTTTGCGTTGTTTAATAAATCAACCAATAAAAATTCACGAGTTAACTTTTCTGGAAATCCATTGTTGGGTCGTTTGAAGGCAAATTTTCTGTTGCCGAGCTTAATCTCTTCATGGCGCTCAGTATTATAAACCACAACTTGGTTGTACAGCTGAGTGAGCCCCAAGCCCAGCGTGTTATAGTTATTCCATGAGTACATAAGAAAGGTTTTTTTCAAAAAAGCGCTCACTAATGCCTCGTCCGATGGGGGCAATAGTCCAAATCGTGAAGCTTTTGGTTTGTAATAGAGTCCTGGTGCTGGCTTTTTTAGCTTATTTTGATCAACAAGCGTCGTTAAGTCCCGATCTAAATTATTCGAATAAGGCAATAGACCAACTCTCCGATAAACTATGCCGAATTTCATGTGAGATAGAATGTTATCGCGTTTTAGTGATTTCATAATTGAATTATACTCATTGACCGAATTGATTGCAAATTTTTTTATTAAAAATTCATGTAAATATTGAGCGGATGTTTGCTGAGTAAGCCGTATAGTTGGGAAAGTGGGGTCTAAAAAGCCATGTAGCAGATTTGTAACAAAGTGAAATATAACCCCAGTAGTGTCAGGCAGTGCTAGGCAGGAATTGGCTGATTTGTTACATCGCAACTCACTGATTTTATTATAATTTAATCTTGATCAACTTGGCTTCGAACCAAGGTGTCGGGGGTTCGAGTCCCTCCGAGCGCACCATTTTTAACCCTTTAAAATCAAGTAGTTAACAAGTTCTTAGCCCATTGTTTGACTTAGGAACCAAGTCGGGGTGACGTAAACGTGCCCGAGACTCTCTCCGAAGCCTTCCTCAGATGGTCGCTAGAAAGGTGTGCATAACGCAACACCGTATCATATTCTGACCATCCTCCCAGTTGCTGTAGTTCATGCAAAGAGGTACCATTCTGTACATGCCAGCTTGCCCATGTATGGCGTAAGTCATGCCAGCGAAAATCTTTGATGCCTGCTCGCACCAAAGCTTTAAGCCACGCATGGTTATTACAACGAGAAACAGGGTTACCCTGATATGTAAAAACATACGTGAGGTGATTGCCGCGTTGCCTTTTTAAAATTTCTAGTGCATCT
>JAPLRK010000012.1:0-2129 GCA_026399195.1 Legionellales bacterium | reverse complement strand
TCAGGATGAATAAGAGCATGGCCCTTGATTAAATCCACTTCACCCCATTGCAAACCTGTGACATTTGATTGTCGTAATCCTGTCAATAAAGTAAATGCTGCCATATCCTTCAAATGTGGCGGCAATTCATTTAGTAACTGTTGCGATTCGTTTTTGGTTAGCCACCGCAAACGCTTATTTTCAAATTTTCTCATTCGAATGACTGGAACAGAGTCTAACCATTTCCATTGTTTGTGCGCTTTATTTAAAATTGCACGAACCAATTCCAGCATTCGGTTAACACTAGAAGGCTTAACGCCTGTTTTTTCTTTTTCATGGGCAATGTGTTCAATAAGATCGTCAGTGATCTTGATCAGAAGCTTCTTTCTCAGAAAAGAATCAAGCCACGCCAAATGATATTGATCTGTAACTAAACTTCTTTTGTGTTCACTTTCTTCTATCCACCTGACAACTGCATCTAACCATGTTTTTTTCGGAATGGTTTTTAGTTCTTTTCGTTTCCATATTTCTTGAAGCACCTGATCATGAAAAATTTGTGCCTCAAGCCTTACCTTAGTTTTAGTGCTTTTTCGTACACGCTCTCCAAGGTAGGTGATGTCAATCCACCAAAAACCATTTTTTCTTTTGAGTGCCATGTTGTATTACTCCTGTTATGGGCACCCTGTGACGCATCGCAGCCAGAGTACTTGTTTCTGATGTGCATCACAAGATCTTGTTCTAAAAAAACCCAACTTCTGCCAATTTTGACACCCGGTAACTGCCCACCGGCAACCAAGCGTCGGATAGTTTCTTTATGCGCACCAAGAAATTGCGCAGCCTGATTAATATCCAGTGTTTTCATAGGTACTACTCCCATTCACTAGCACGGCGCAGTTTGTTTTTGTTCGTTTGGATTTCCAAGATAATCTGATAAAGCCTTACCAAAGATTGTTCGGACGAGAAGTGTGGCGGTAGCTTTTGATCGAGGTAAATAGAGCGTATATTGCTTATAGCTGACCCAGTATGATTGGCAATATCTTTTAAAGTAAAATGTGTTGATGACAATAAATAGTCAATAATCCCCTTGTAAATGTTTACTTTGAATTTGCAATCCATGAGATGGCACTCCTATTGTAGGCATAATTACTAATGCGTTATTGATTAAATAAACTGATTGACAAATTACCAGGTGATATTTTCGTAGAATGTGTTAATATCTACTTTTACATCGGTGTAATTCGTTACATTGACGTAAGTTATTACACTAATGTAACGAAGTCAAGATATGACAACTACTCTTTTAGATAATTTTAATCAATTCTCCTTAGCGCAGACTCTCACAGACTTGATTGAGCGGGAGAATAGACTTACTCCGTCTGCTCTTGCGCGTAAACTGGGAATTCCAACCAATAAGATCACCAGAATCTTAAATGGGGATGTTACCGATCCTAAAGCGAGTACATTGCTGCAAATTGCAAACTACTTTGGCATCACAATTGAACAATTGCTTGGTTTAGAATCTATTGTGCGTGAAGGAATCTCACAGCGATTGGCAGCGACACAAGCCTTGCCGATTATTGAATTGAGTAAACCGGCGCAAATGATAAAGGAGTGGTATCGTTGGGTGCCCAACGATATTGCTGGAGATTACTTCACATTAGCCTTGGATACGGACTTATACGAACCCACCTTCCCGAAAAATTCGCTATTGATCATTAATCGAGATATTACGCCCGAGGATCGTTCGTATATTTTGATTAAAAAGAACGATAATCCTCATCACTGTTTGATAAAGAAATATGTGCAGGAAGGCGATCAGATCTATCTGTATCCAATCAATCCTAAGTTACCAGTAGAAAAGTTTGATGAAAAAATATACACTGTTGTTGGCGTCATTCTGGAGGTGCATCAGAAATTGCGCACTAAAAAATAGGTTGTAAGGATGTAAAGATGGAAAAGTGGAGTCAAGGAAACAAATTTTTACGGTTTATTTATCAGCATGTTGTTGTCACTTGAGAGTCCCGAGTTTTAGCCTTTTAGGCCAACCAAACTGCTCAAGCAGCTCTCATGAGGCCGCAGTCTCTTTCAAAATCAATTCGGTCGAATAGGAATTTCTTGAAAATTGGACTATCAGTACGATTTGCGAGAAA
>JAPLRK010000024.1 GCA_026399195.1 Legionellales bacterium | reverse complement strand
TCGAACCAAGGTGTCGGGGGTTCGAGTCCCTCCGAGCGCACCATACACAGCAAGGATCGTAGCTTTAATTGTGTCCAAAAAACCAAGTTACTGTGACCAAAACGTGTCTAAACACGTTCTGCGGCCACCCTAAGGTGCTCACTTGAAAGGTGTGCATAACGCAATACCGTTTCATAATTTGACCACCCACCCAGAGTTGTTGTAACTCATGTAAAGGTGTACCATTTTGTACATGCAAGGTTGTCCGGGTGTGGAGTACCAGCGAAAATTAGTGATCTCTGCACGTTTCAACGACTTTTGCTAAGCATGGTTGTTACATCGAGGAACAGGCTTTCCCTGATAAGTAGAAACGTAAAATTGTTTTTTTGGAGTGTAGTTATAATGCGTTCTAAAAAAGTTGTAATTGGCATTACTTTGCTGTCTTTATCAGCCCTCTCTTATGCCGGAGCATGGGGACCGACGGCTCATAGTCGAGCAAATTGTGCTGGATTTAATGAGTCTGTTACTTGGCAGGCTGGACATTCATATTATTGGCGCGTAGAAAGTCATCACTTTCCCGAAGGATGGAGTCAGCCTGCTCATATTTTAAATACTGGTACGCAATATACTTGGAGGGCTGCTGCTTATCATGCGACCGAAGCTTATTCTAGTCGCGGTGATAAATGGTGGGTCAATGGCTTTCATTTTTATTATCCAAATGGTAAAGAGCGATTAGATGTAATGACCAGTGTTGGTGATTGCAGTATCTATGATGGCTGGTGGGACTAACATAGAAAAGGAAAAAAAGATGAAAAAAGCAATTCCCTTAATACTAATGGTGGGATTAAGCGGTGCATATGCAGACAAGCAAGATGATATACAAGTACAACGAATGGCTTGGACTAAAGCATATCTTGAAAAACAAGGACTACCCTCCCCAGATGGTGGCATAAAAATAGTGCCAGAAACAAAAATGTCTAGTTATGCGGAAAAAATAGAAGAGCGGATGAAGTTCAAAAAAGATATTCAGCAGTTTGGTTATATTAAGGCAAATAATCCATCAACAAATCAGCTTTTGAATCTTGCGATTACTTCCAAGCGTGATTTAATGGCTCATAACAATGATAGTTCACCTGAAAGCACTCATCTTAAAAAAAGCATTAATGATTTAAAAATGGCTTATACTCCAACCCAAATTCCTTCTTCGGTAGCTGATACATATATTGGGGCAGCTCCTTATCTTACTTACTTAAAAGATCAAGGATGGGTTGGTGCCATTCAATTCTTTGCCAATAAAGGCGTTGGTTATTGTTCTTTTAGTGAAAATAACGTCAAGCTGAGTCACGGTTCAATTGTTATAGCAAAAGAAGATGTTCGAAATGATGTAAATGGTAAAACAACGACAGTCGAAGTTATGGGGACCCCAAACTCCGGGTTTACCTACACAGTAGAATGGTTTGATGATACTTTTTTTAGAAAAGTAGAATGCGCTAATAACCTGTATTCTTCAAATTTAACCCTTTCAGTTATCAAACTAGCTCAATTAATTGATAATGCCTGATAAAAAAATTGGGGTTATAACATTTAAGAATTTTTGAAGTTGCCCATATCCAATTCAAACCTACTTTGGCATAACAAAGGTAAATCAGATTTATATATTGAGGTAATGAATTTAACTAGCGGATGACGTGTTATACCTGGACTTTGCCACAAAAAGTTAGTATATTTTGTGGCAAAGAGGCTGTAAATTATGACTGAATCCATTGTGGATGCTGTAAAAAAAAGAATTATTGAACATGGTCGAGGATGGTGTTTTACTCCAAGGCATTTTCTTGATTTGGATAGTGACACTGGCGTTCGTAGTGCGTTGTCACGCCTTCAAAAGGCTAAAGTGATTCGACGGCTGGCACAAGGCATTTATGATTACCCCCGAGAGCATCACGTGTTAGGCGTACTTCCCCCCAAGCCAGAAGACGTTGCAAAAGCAATCTCAGAAAAAAATGCGATACAAATTCAACCAACGGGTGCTTATGCGGCAAACCTTATCATTTGATGGTAAACATTCGGTCAACCCCGTTATTGACAAGCCCAATTTTTCAAGACCGTTTTAAAATTTCGATCCAGGGGGTATAAAAAGATATCCTTAACCGGTACGCTTTGCAGGCCTGAGGGTCCAAGTTTTCCCCGT
>JAPLRK010000022.1 GCA_026399195.1 Legionellales bacterium | reverse complement strand
TAAAAAAGTAAATATGCTTTAAATAAGCACGAAAACCCATGTCTTTAAATCATGAAATTTAGCGTGGTAGTGCCTGGAATGATAAAAATAGCCCATCAAATGCCGGGAGTGGAGATTAATTGGTTCTAGCGGGAATCGTTGCGGATCTATGAGGCAACTGGCGAATCATGCTTTGTTTATGCTACTATTTCAAGCGTTCGATTATTGACAGGATGGGTGTTTTGAAGCGACATGGGCGTTCTGGCATTTATTTGCTACCTAATTTATTCACCACGGCTAGTTTGTTTGCGGCTTTTTATTCGTTGGTTGCCTCCTTGAGGGCGGAATATGATGTTGCAGCGATAGCTATTTTTATTGGCATCATTGCAGATGGCTTAGATGGACGAATTGCTCGGATGACCAATACCCAGAGTGCGTTTGGTGCTGAGTATGACAGCTTGTCTGATATGGTGACTTTTGGGGTGGCTCCTGCTTTGTTGTTTTATAGCTGGAGTTTGCATCAACTGAATAAGTTTGGCTGGTTGGTTTCTTTTATTTTTGCAGCCTCGGTTGCGTTACGACTTGCTCGTTTTAATACGCAACTCGAAACGGCGGATAAGCGTTATTTTCAGGGGCTAGCGTGTACGCCTGCGGCAGGTTTTCTTGCCTCATTTTGTTGGCTCTGTCATCAAAACCAATGGGAGCATATGATTGTTTCTTTGGTGGCGGCAGGTCTTGTCATCATCACGGCACTCTTGATGGTCAGTAATATTCGGTATCACAGCTTTAAAGAGCTTGATTTTAAGGGGAAAGTGCCTTTTCTGCACGTATTAGCGATTGTGATCTTTTTTGCGGCAATCGCGGCTAATCCTACAGTGGTCTTATTTGGTGGATTTTCCCTGTATGTGTTATCAGGACCTTTGCAAACTCTGGTGATTCTTTCTAGAGTGCGGAAATTACGTCGTAGAGGTAAGGGGCGTCGTAAGCCATAACAAGATTCATTCTGCTTCGTGAAAGCGATCGTTTACCAATGCGATTAATGCGTCACTCATTTCATGCTCATCTGGGCCATCTATTTGTAAGATAAGTTCAGTTCCAAAGCTCGCTGCAAGCATCATGACACCCATGATGCTTTTGCCATTGACGGTTTTTGACGCTTTGATGACATCAATGTGGCTTTGAAATCGGGCAGCAGTGGACACAAACTTAGCGGAGGCCCGAGCATGCAGGCCCAGTTTGTTTTTCAGGATGACGGTAGTTTTGATCATCGGCTCTCACATAGGATCTGAGGTGGTTTCAAGGGAATGTGTTAGCAATACATCATAAATATCATCGCAAGTGGTAGCATTGCGACAGGCTTTTCTGAACGTTGGATGACTGAAGTGTTCGATGATCTGATGTAATCGTTGAAGATGTTGCTCATGTTGGTGTTTAGGCACAATCAAAGCAACCACAAGATCAATAGGTTGTTTATCGTCAGCGCCAAAGTCGACAGGATTTTTTAATTTTATAAAACATCCACTGGGTTCTAGGATGAGATCAGTACGAATATGAGGAATGAGAATGCCATGACCGATGGTTGTACTCCCGAGGCTCTCACGCTTCCAGTAGGCTGCAAATAGGGTTTCAACACTGAGTTGTGGATGGGTTTTATGAAGCGTTTGACTCACTTTTAGAAAGACCGCGGTTTTGCTTTGCGCCGTTGAGTCAATAGAAACGCATTCTTTGACGAGAAAATCACAGAAGGGCATAAAAACTACCGAAATGAAACAAGATACCATTTTAGCATCATTTTGCTTTTCGATCCGTTGAAAAGAATTAAAAAAATGGTTCGGTCAATTTGGAGAGGCATCTTGGGGTTTTTATTGTTTTGGTTTGTTTGATGTTGTGAGTTCAACGCCCGCTTTTTCTGGGTCCCCAGATCTCCTTTGTCCATGAGTGCTCGCTGCTACGGGAAGGTCTACTCCTCCAGTGGGGTTGAGGTCCTTACCTATGTTCTTCTTTGCCTCTAGGATGTTTTTTACACTCGCGATTTCTGTATCAACCCTAAAAAGTTTTTTAATGGCATTAACAAAAGGATCTATTAATCTCCAACGCGGTTTGCTGAGGGCCGCTAGGACACCTGGATCGTTAAAAACCTTTCTCCTGTCTGTCAATCCCACCCGCTCAATCGCATCTACAATGCCCTTAATTTTCTCCTCTGCATTAAAGACTGTTTTTAGACGATTTATCTGACGTTTTACGGCCTCCATTTCGGGACTGTTTTCTTGCTGTTTTAATGTGTTGAGCTCATCATGAAGCGTTGTTACCTTACTGTCATCTGCAGCGGTAGTTTTTAACTGTAAAAATTGAGTAGATAGTGCATTGATTCTTTCTTGTGCTATTTTATCAATAACGCCCGGTTTTATTTCATCGATGAGCCTCTGACATTTTTCTTCATTCTGAGTTAATTGCCTTGGCCCTTTTGTCCCTATAACGGTTAGGATGTGGTCTGTTTCACTAGTTTTTTTTGGAAACAGTTCAAAAACACATTCTGAGATACGGCTTAAAAGCGGGTAGATTGGGTTAGATAAGTCGGTTTGAAAGGTAGGATGAACCAATATGTTGTTTAGAAAGGTAAGGCAGGTGCTTTTATTATCGGGAGTCAAACCCTTGTATGATCGAATGCAACAAGTAAGGGTGGTTACGGCTTGGGTTGCGTCAAATAAATTTTTTGGAAATTTGCTGTCATCAACTACCTCGGCTAAACTTGCTTTAAAGGCCATTTCTTCCGGATGGGCTTTGTCATCGTTAGCTTGAATAAGCTTCTGCTTTTCCTCAAGTTTCAGCACCACCCGAAGCCATGCGACACGATCTGTTGCGTTATTTATGGCCAAGTCGGTGAGGTTTGAGATTTCATAATCAAGCGGTAACTTGGTTTTTTTAAGCTGATTTTGTAGCAGAATGAATCGTTGTATCAAACTGATCAACATAGGGTTAAACTCTTTGCTGGACTCGTCTAAGACATCTTCGTCAACTTTTTTTCCGCTGGCGGAGAATATGTTCTTTCTTAAATCTTCAGCGGAAGGCTCTTCCTCAGAACTGTCTTTGAGTGCAGTTGCATATTTAAAATAGTCATACTTAATCACATCTCCCCACAATCTTCCATCTCTCAAATGGAAATCTTCCTCTACCTCCAACCTTATATTTCGGCCAAAGCCTTCGTCTTTAAAGTGACTTTGAAAATTTTGAAGGAACGCAAAGTCTGCATCAGTTCTTGGGCCCATAACAAGCTCCTCTCCACACCATGTTAGTATAATTATAGATCATTTTGAGGAAAGTGGAGGAATTAGCACATTAGCCAACATTGTTATTTAACTTGGTTTCCTTTCATGACGTCAATGGGATGCCGCCGAGTAAGGCCATGGGATAACCTTGACGAGGCTTTATGCTTCATCAAGGCGTTAGATAGGAAGTTATTTCGGGCGTGATTCTTAATCGATAAATTTCGTGGGTTGATCCCGATGTTCCTTCATTTTTTCTTTATGCTTTATCAATTGTCTATCGAGCTTGCTTACTAGAATATCAATGGCTGTGTACATGTCCTCGGATTCAGAGCTTGCATGTAATTCACCTTTGGCGACTAGGATGGTTGCTTCTGCGATTTGTCTTAGTTTTTCCACATCAAAAATAACGTTGATGGCCGTGATTTTATCGAAATGGCGTTCTAATTTATCGAACTTTTCCTGCGTGAACATTTTTAGGGCAGGGGTGATTTCGAGACGATGTCCTGTGATGTTGATTTGCATAGCACTCTCCTTTAAGGACCGTACAAGCGCATAATGTCCATTTTGAGTACTCCTGACGCAATATGGCGTTTAGGATAGTGCTCAAAACGGCGCGCTAAGCCTGGTACGTTCCGGTTGTTTAGGTCCAGCCGATCATTTTGTCAAATGGTCGACAAGCCTTATTGTGAAACGATTTTCGTTCTGACGAGGTAGCAATGCACATTGTTTCTCGGTATTTTGTGACCGTGCGTCGTGCAATGTGGACCCCTTGGTTGCTCATGAATTTGGCGATCTGATGGTCGCTCATTGGCAAACAATGGTCTTCAGATGTTATGAGTCTTTTTATAAAGGCACGAATGGCTGTTGATGAGCATCCTTCCCCGAGCTCCGTCATAAGATGATTCGAAAAAAAATACTTCAGCTCAAACAACCCTCTCGGCGTGCTGATGAATTTTTGGGTCGTAGCCCTAGAAATGGTTGACTCGTGCATATTCAAGGCATGAGCCACGTCGTTAAGGATCAGTGGTTTCATAGCCTCTTCCCCAAAATCTAAAAACTCTTTCTGATAGTCTACTATAAATCTCGCTATTTTTAATAATGTTTCTTGCCGGTTTCGAATGCTTTTGATAAACCAGCGTGCCTCATTCAATTGGTGTCTTAAATATTGGCGGTCAGGCTGAACCGAGTGATGCAACAATGCGGCGTAGGTTTGGTTGATGGAAAGGTGGGGCAAGGTGGTTTGGTTGAGCTCTACATGCCATTGAGAGCCTATTTTCTTAACATGAACATCTGGGATCACTTGCTCAGGAGAACCTTGTTGAAACATTCTTCCAGGCCTAGGATTGAGATGTTTTAACATCGATAGGACTTGCTCTAAGCAGTCTTCATTGATGTGAACTATTGACATCAGTTTTTGATAGTCATGTTTGCATAATTTGTCTAAATGTTGAGAAATGATTTCTTTGGCGATCCGAACGGGCTCTGATTCGTTAGGTGATTGTGCCAACTGAACAAGGAGGGTTTCAGCCAGAGTATAAACGGCGCATCCTATCGGCTCAAATTGTTGAATGCGATGTCTGATCGCATTGATTTCGGCAGGGTCAAATCGGCGTTTTAAGTTGTGTAAGGTATCAAGAAGCGCCTCTGGCGCACATGTGATAAAGCCATCATCATCAATGGCATCAATGATCACCATGGCAATAGCATGATCGGTTTCTGACATGGGTGTCAATTCTAATTGCCAGCGTAAGTGGTCTTGCAACCCAACAGAAGTCGATAGCAAGGGATCACTTCCAGAGAACGGCTCATTGAAAGGGCGGTATTGGATCGGGTAGGTCTCTGTCCATGCAACATCGGAGGCTTCATCGTCAAATGCCTCATCAAGAAGAGGGTTTATGTCGATTTGGCGTTGAACTTCTTGTTGGAGCTCGATGGTGGATAATTGAAGCAACTGAATAGCAAGCGTAAGTTGGGGCGTTAGTTTGATCGAGGGGTTTAAATGGAGATGCAATGATGGCTTCATGACAGACCTCAATACAATTCATATGATCGATATATAGAGCAATTTTATTCTTGGACTCTGGACAGAAAGACATGAAAAGGGCCTCATGTCTTTCTGTCCAGAGTCCAATTATTAACGTGTGCAATATAATGTTCAGAATCGCTCGGTAGGTTTATACCTCAGACTAAACGATCTCCAACGTTGATTGTCTATTTTATACCTTCATGACTTTATTATAGACTGGTTTTTAAATTTATGCATAAGGAAGGAAGAGCACAGAAGAGCACTGTAGCGGCAGGGCTAATGAGGGTTAAAACGTTTTGTTTTTTTAAGAAACAACCATAGGCGCGAAATTCTTCGCGCCTATGGTTGGTCCCAATTCTATATTATTTGACTTTCTTTTCTCTGAAAATCACATGTTTACGAATCACGCGATCATACATCTTCAATTCCATCTTTTCAGGATGGTTACGCGGATTTTTGGTGGTGGTTTTATAATAACCAGTACCTGCAGATGATTCCATTTTTACTTTGACGGTGATAGCTGCCACGGTCTTGCCCCTTAATTTTAGATGTTTTCGCCCTTGGCTCTTAGTCTATCAAGAACAACCTTGATGCCTAATTTGTCAATGATGCGCATACCCTTCGTGGTGGTTTTGAGGGAGACAAATCGGTTTTCTTCTTCAACCCAATAACGATGTTGATGAAGGTTGGGTAGAAAACGTCTTCTGGTTCTATTGTTCGCATGCGATACGGTATTCCCGCTGATGGGGCGCTTACCAGTGATTTGGCATACTCTTGACATGGTGTTACTCCAAATTTTGGCCAATTTTTGATTTCAGGATGCGGTTTATATCAAAAAATTGCCGTTGTTGCAATGAATTGTTGCTATTTTGACGCATTGTTTCTCAAAAAGTTAGCCGTATAATACGCATTCTTTCGTAGAGAGTAAACCAGTATGCAACGAACCATCAAAAGTTTTGTTTTACGAACCGGGCGCGTGAGTCATCGTCAACAGGTGGCATTAGATCAGTGGTTGTCAGATTACACAATCTCCGATTCCGACTCACCCATTTGTTTTGAGAAGGAATTTGGCCGAATCGCAAAAACAATGGTAGAAATAGGTTTTGGGATGGGGGCTTCCTTGTGTTCTATGGCGAAACTTCAGCCGGACATTAATTTCTTAGGCATTGAAGTGCATTTGGCAGGGATTGGGAGTTTGGTGGCTTCTCTACATGATGAAGGGATAGACAATGTTCGAATCAAAACCAAGGATGCGGTAGAGATTTTTCAACGAAATATTGCAGATGATAGCCTTGACGGTGTGCAAATTTTTTTTCCAGATCCTTGGCCTAAAAAACGACATCATAAACGGCGGCTGATTCAAAAAGAATTTGTCCATCTTCTGGTGAAAAAAATAAAACAAGGTGGTTTTATTCATTGTGCAACGGATTGGGAAGAATACGCTTATCACATGTTGACCGTGCTGGCGGCTGACTCAGCACTTCAGCCCCTATCCTCCGAAGGTGACTTCTCAAAAAGACCCGATTCTCGACCACTGACGAAATTTGAAGAGCGAGGTCAACGGTTGGGGCACGGGGTGTGGGACTTGATTTTCATAAAATCGTAACACCAGAAATTGATACATTTACGCCTCTTATGTATAATAAGTATACTGACCATGCCGTTAAGTAGACACAATGTTTGAAAAGTACGAGCAATTTAAACAGTTATTCGATACCTTGAAGGAAAAAAAATTCTCCCGTGACCTTCGATTCGCGCGCGAGTCTTTGCTTCTTAAACTCAATGGTCCGCATTTTAGTCCTCTGGTGCGAGACTATCTGCTTAAAATGAACACTACAGGCCTGCCGTTTACTGATTTCGAAGGTGAACCGGCACAAATTTCTCAAGTCAAAAAAATCATTAACGCACTTTATCATAGCGAAGTGGCTTTAAAAGATGCTGAAAGTATGGATTTTCGGGATCTTAATAGCTCTTATGGTGATATCACGGGTCATTTCAGTCGCTTATGGAATGACACAGTACATCAAACCTATCTGGCTTGTGAGCTTTTTACCCATTTTGATGTGGATCTTTGGGAATTTTTTAGCGATGAGATTGATATTTTAGCGCCGCTTTTCAGCAAGTTTCAGATCTTTGCTGGAACCCAGGGCGCTGATGCTTTGAGTCAATTATATCAAATAAATCCCAGGGGGATACCTTTTGAGCTAGGTAAAGCTGGCGGCCATGTGATTGATCAAATGGGCGATCAACAAGATGACATGAATTATGAGGTTTTGACACAATTCAGCGCGAAACTCCCGGGCTATCTTGATCAATTAAGCGGGATGATTAAAAATTTCTCATCACAGGTCTCCGAACATGAGCCCCATATCGATAGAAGAGCCTTGGATGCCTTACAAGATCAAGCCCTCCAACTGTTGAGCGCCCTCGAGCAGACTCGCGGGAGCAGCATCTTTTTACCCGTAAAAACACTGCACTATATCCACATCATCCGCAGTTCTATCACACTGTCTATGAGCATTTTTGAGCAAGCAGGGCATGTGGGCGAATCGACTCAGGATGCAGCTCGTGCCAAATTGGCCGAGCTGAAATATACGCTGTTACCGGAATTGTTTGGGCTCACTGATAAAATTGAACAACAAGCCATCTTAAAGCCAGGGGTTTTGTCAAATCCCCTGATGGACAGTGTCTCCGCATTATATCAACAGCTGATAGGGTATACCGAAAAGTTTGTTGACTTCAACAGCGTTGGAAGTGAGTTACTTACGTTGAACGATCAGAAGTTCGTGTCCTGTCGTTTGGATAAATTACACAAGAGATCTTCTGAACATCAGGTCATGCGACTGAAAACAAATGAAGTTGAAAGAGCCACGCTCAAGTTCTATCAAATTTTAAATAAGCCACAATATCGAGATTTACGACTGATTGACTTGCCTGAAGAAACCAAGAAACTGCTTTTATCACATTATAAAATCATGCAACCGCATGTTCTGAAGCTACACCTCCCGATGAACAATGCCATCATTTCGGGTTTGACGAATCAAAAAGGCATTGCCGATACGTTTTTGGGCCCAGTTCGTTGGTTTAATCGCACCCTAAATGGTCTGTGGGCCAGGAGGCATGTGGGGCCGCCTAGATCCGCACATCTATTAAATACCGATAGTGTGGCGGATGTTTACCTGTTAAAGCCTCTCTTGGAGGCCCAGCTAGCAAAAATCATCACCACCCAAACTTTTAATGTTCAATTAAATGATGCTCTGATGGATGAAACCGCAGAAGGCGTCAAGGACTTGAAATTATTCACATACCGTCCGTTGCAAGATCCATTGAGTTTTAATGAGGCCACACTTTTAAAATCGAAACTCAAAAGTGACCTTGAACTATTCGCGAAAGAACCTCGACCCGACACAGAGGCTCAAGCGTTAACCTTAGAATCGATGAAAAAGCGACTGTTACAACTGGAGCGTATGAGCCTTGAGCAGGGGCGTATGATAGGGCTTGATCTTTTAACCATGCCTGAAGCGTTGATGATTTATCAAGCTTATCAAAGCATGTCTAGCAAATTAGAAAAAGCTGAGCAAGCGTACGCCTTGTTTCATCGACTGTTGCAAACCGACGAATCTAAACCATTACTGAGGCAGTCGGATGCTGAGTTGAAAAGGAAATTGTGCAATTTATATAGCATTTTCCAACCCTACTTTGTCAGTGGGTTATCTTCTCATCCTCAGCTTTTGTCGATTGACGCGGCAGTCGTCTCGGCATTGTCCCAAAGTGCCACGGTGTTTGGTCCCCAAGAGCGCCCTGATAAGGTTTTGGAGCCTTTTGACGGCCTGAACGATCAAATGGAGAAATGGTTTCAGACTGAAAAATCGAAAATTGGGGATAGACGAGAGGTGATCTCTCGTTTGGCTCAAAAATTGATGCGTGAAGAGCTTACTGCAAAAGTTTTAGCTCCTGTTGATGCCGAGCATGCTCGAGCTCACCATATTCTTCAACATGAGCATTACTCCAAAGCCATAGCTGATGTGCATCAGTCTTTGTTCCAGATGACACGTATTTTTAATGAATCGGTGAGATCTCAATTGCTGAAAGCAAAAGAAGGCCTCCCTTTTCCAGAACTGACCGATCCCAATCAAAGCATGTCCCAGAGTGAGCAGATTTTAGGCATGAAACGATTGTTTAATTGCCTTTATCATTTGGAACAAATTGCGGTGAGTTTGGAGGCACTGAACGATCAAAGCGCCGAGTCTGTATACACTTACAAAGTGTTTGAAATGAGTCTTCATTTACGAGATGCCATTTATCTTGCCTCTGCATTGAAGGATACGCCAGCTCTGGCTGTTCTTGGGGGTGAAGTTAAGAAAAAAATGGAAAAAAGTCATGCATTTTTGTTGGATATTCAAAAACATTATTTACACGAATCAATAGAAGAGGAGGGGGTCCTGCCAACGCCTGATCCTGCTTTGAATCATTCGGCAGTGCTTTATTATGCCATAGATGTCCTGAAAATTTTACCAAAGCACATCACGGCCTTGCGTAACGACAAAGAGCTAACAGCTGAAGAAATCGCAACCATGCAACAACAAGCATCCCTGGTGACAACAGATATTGAGCGAGTACTGCAAAATTCTAATTCGTATTTTAGATTGTTTCTTGAAATCCCCACCATGTACCGTCTGTTTCGAGATTTGAAACAACAATTATCCGAATTAACCACAGTGACACATGATGTGGCCATGTCCAACTTGCTGAGGATACATGATGAATTTCTAACGAACATGCTGATTGAAGGAGACAGATGGGAAGATCATGTGGGCTTGGTTCCTGGGACATTAACGTCTCCCATGAAGGAGGTATTTGATACCTTTTATCAAGGGTTACTTATCCCCTTGGGGTTGCATTCTAAGCGTCATCTTGCTTTCGTTTCAAGTATGGTGCCCATAGAAAAACGCGAGCTGGCCGCCCAAGAAAGGGCGTCAGAAGCAAGTCTTGAGATAAGGAAATTGGAAGAATCGCAATCGGTTTTGGTGAACATGCAGGCGCGTATTGCTTATTATCGCGAGTTTTATAGTGGGGATCTCCCGCTGTTAGAGACAGTAAAATCTTTGATAAAGGCTGATTATCAAAGTGCTTTGCCCATTTTAACGAACCTCATGCCTCAATTAACTCAGGGAGTTGCAGCCCCTGATGCATTTGGTCAAAACCTGGATAGAATTCTCAATGGTGAGGCCCAGGGTGCCGCGCGCTTGACTTCGATTGAAGCGATCATCACCTCAGGGGTATCTTATTATGCAGGCAAAATAGCAACGCATCAATCAGTGATAAACTCAGTCATAGAGAAAAGGTCTTTTTTGGTGTCTTTGAAAGAGAAACAAGTCGAGTTAAATCAGGTTTATCTTCAAAAATATACAGAGGCTTGCTTTCAAAAACAAGGGAAGGTTTTAGCCGCCAAGCAGGTGGGCTTTATTCATTGCAGCCGAGAGTATGGACTAAAGCTGACAACATATCTCGCGACTTTTGAAACAAGTTTGGTCCAAGATGCTCAAGGGGCTGACGATATTGATAAAAAAATGGATGAATTGTTGCTCGAAAAAGCAAGCCAGTTTGAGAGAGAGCATTACAAACATTATTATCACTTAGAAATGCTGATGGCTGCTATCGATCGTCTAAAACTGTATATTCATCAATCAAATATAGAACTTCAAAGCAAATCCTCCTTGTTTGAAAGTGTTCGAACTTTAAGCCGAAAATCTCAGCTACTGGTCACCCTAGAAAGCTTGGCTACAGACCAATCGTTCACAGTGGATGAACGTATAGGCCATCTCCAGGCTTCAGTGTTGGCGCCCTCGTTTAAAACCAGGTTACTAGATCATCACCGTTATGACAGTTTTTCATTTGCGTGGCTTAAACAATGGATGGCCTCATTTGTGGAATTGTTGGGTATTTATACACCGCCACACAAAGCCTGTTATGAACAGTTGTTGAGGGCCACTAAGACGCCCACCTTACCTTTTGAAAAATTGCGAACCCAATTTGGTTTGTTTTCAGCGCCTCTTGTAGCCCCATCTCCAGAGCCAGTTGGTGCGCCTCAGCCTCCCCAAAGCCATTAAATCTGAGCTTGATCCTTGCTTAAACTCCCGAGACCCCATAGAATTCTACTTTTCTAGAAATGGGCAGGAGTGTTGCATGGGGTGGAATGAGCCAGATAAAGGCAAAGGTCCGTGGAAGAGTAAAAATCAACCGCCCGATCTCGATGAGGCTTTGAAACGTCTGCAGAATAAATTGAAAAAGGCACTGTTTGGCGGGCGCAGAAAGATAGACGGTAACGTGACCGATCTTAAGCCGTCTCACCGCGGCATGTTGGCTGTTGTTATTTTGGGAGCTGCCGTCATTTTGTGGGCGCTGTCAGGTGTTTTTATTGTCAATCCTGCAGAGAAAGCCGTGATTTTGCGCTTCGGGAAATATGTTGAAACAGTAGGGCCTGGACCACACTGGATCCCGAGGATCATCTCTTCTAAGATGGTCTTGAATGTGGATAGCGTCTCTAATTATTCCTATTCCGCTCAAATGCTGACCAAAGATGAAAATTTGGTGGCCATTTCCTTGGTGGTTCAATATCGTATTGGTTCTTTGGAAGACTATTTGTTCAATGTCGCGGATCCTCAGGAAGGCTTAAAACAAGCTACCTCCAGTGCTTTGCGACAGGTTGTGGGCACTACCACGTTAGATCAATTGATCACGGAAGGTCGAGAAGCGTGGGGTAGTAGTGTTCAGGAGTCTCTGATCAAAATATTAGATCTCTATAAAACCGGTCTTGTCATCGTCAACGTATCTCCTCAGCCCGCACGTGCGCCTGAAAATGTACAAGATGCTTTTGATGATGCCATCAAAGCACAAGAAGATGAAAAACGCTTTAAGGAGCAAGCTCAGGCCTATGTCGCGCGCGTCGTACCAATGGCTCAGGGTAATGCTACTCGGATTTTATCGGAAGCCAACGCATTTTCTGAGCAAGTGGTGTTACGGGCGACGGGGGAGGTTGCGGAATTTTTAGCGTTGTTGCCACAGTATTTGAAGTCGCCTGAGGTCACTGGTGAGCGAATGTATTTAGATGCTATGCAGCAGGTATTGAGTATGAGCAGTAAAATTGTTGTGGATGGCAAAGCGGGGAATATGTTGTATTTGCCTCTTGATAAATTAGCCGCCAATGGTGCTTCTCCGGTTGTCCCCAAAGAGGCTCTCCCGAATGCCCAAGATTTGGCACAGTCGGGGGCAGATCTCAAAACCACCTATGACGGCCGCGAATTGATTCGACCGACCGAACGCCTTGGAAGGAACAATTGATGAATACGACAAAAATAACACTCAGTGTGGTGCTTTTTCTCTTCTTAATGCTGATATTGGCCTCTGTGTTCACCATCACTGAGGGGCAACATGGGATCCTTTTGAGGTTGGGGCGGCTCGTCATTGACTCGAAAACGGATCAGGTGAAAATTTTGGCCCCTGGATTGCATGTTAAGATGCCCATGATAGAGACGCTGAGAACATTCGATACTCGTATTCAGACATGTGACATCAAATCTTCAAGAATCGTCACCAAAGAAAAGAAAGACGTGATTGTGGATTATTATGTGAAATGGCGCATCGAAAATTTAGCTCGCTATTTTAAAGCCACCGGGGGTAATCAGTTTAAAGCTGAAACCTTGTTGGAGCAGCAGTTGAATACGTATTTAAGGGCTCAATTTGGTAAACGAACCATTTCTGATGTTGTGTCAGGTGGACGTGATGATTTGATGGATGTGTTGCGGCAGAGGGCTGAAGAGCAAGCCGGGCAATTGGGGATCCGGGTGGTGGATGTGCGCATCAAAGGGATAGAATTACCCGCAAACACCAGCAATGCGGTTTATCAACTCATGCGTGCGAACATGCAAAAAATAGCCAATCGACATCGTGCGGATGGCCATGCGGCTGCTGAAACCATACAAGCTGCGGCCGATGCTAAGGTCAGTATTTTGCTTGCCAAAGCCCATAGCGAGGGGCAAATGCTTCGCGCGCAAGGACAAGCAGAGGCTGCGGATATTTATGCGCACGCCTTTAATCAGAACAAAGATTTTTTTGCTTTTTATCGAAGCTTGAAAGCGTATGTGAATAGTTTTAACAGCAAGCAGGATATTTTCGTTCTGGATGAAAACAGCGCTTTTTTTGCTTATTTTAAACATGGGCTCACAAAGGTTAATGCGGTGGGGCCTAAGAATTAAGAGAGTTTGATATGGGACATGTGGTTGTTGTAGGTACGCAGTGGGGCGATGAAGGAAAGGGTAAAATAGTTGATTTGCTCATGGAACACGCTCAAGTTGTGGTTCGTTACCAGGGTGGGCATAATGCGGGGCATACGCTTATTATCAATGGGGAAAAAACGGTGTTACGTTTGATCCCCTCAGGCATTTTGCGCCAGCACGTCCAATGTTATATCGGTAATGGGGTGGTACTGGCTCCCGATGCATTACTCGTTGAAATGAAGGAACTTGAGAGCCGTGGGATAGAAGTCCGTGGGCGTTTGAAAATCAGTCAAGCAGCCTCTTTGATTTTACCTTGCCATGTGGCTTTGGATAAGGCTCGAGAAGCCCAAAAGGGAAAAGGGGCCATTGGTACCACAGGCCGCGGCATTGGGCCCGCTTATGAGGATAAAATCGCAAGACGTGCGCTTCGTGTGGGTGATTTGCTTCATCGTGATCGATTCGTACAAAAGCTCACCGATCTGTTGAAGTATCATAATTTTATGTTGACCGAGTACTATCATCAGCCAGCGGTTGAGTTAGAGCCTCTTTTAGAGGAATCGCTTCACTGGGCCTCAGAGATTCAACCGATGGTCGCAGACGTGACCACGTGTTTGCATGAGCATCGAAGGCTGGGTGATTCTATTTTGTTTGAGGGCGCGCAAGGGGTGTATCTTGATGTGGATCATGGGACCTATCCTTTTGTGACCTCATCGAATACCTGTGTGGGAAGTGTGATCAATGGCGCGGGTTTTGGGCCTCGATACCTTAGTTATTTATTGGGTGTGACCAAAGCTTATACCACGCGGGTAGGGGGCGGCCCATTTCCCACTGAATTAACCGACGACGTGGGTAAACATTTGGCCACTCTGGGCAATGAATTTGGTGCGGTTACTGGGCGTCCACGTCGTTGTGGTTGGTTTGATGCTGTTTTGTTAAGACGATCTATAGAACTCAATAGTCTTTCAGGTCTTTGTGTGACAAAGCTTGATGTGTTGGATGGTTTGGACACGATAAAGTTGGCAGTTGCTTATCAAGATGCCCATGGAAAATTATGGACACACCCGCCTCAAGCGGCAGAAGATTTTGCCGATCTGACACCTGTGTATGAAGAATTACCAGGATGGCAAGAATCAACGAATGATTTGACCCAAATGGATCAATTACCTGCTAATGCCTTGGCGTATCTGAAGCGAATCGAAGAGATTTTAGAAATTCCTATCGATATTTTATCAACTGGTGCGGAAAGGAATTCAACCATCATGTTGCGGAATCCTTTTTCGGTGAGTTGAGCGTTGGGTTTCTATTGCAGTCTGGACAAACTACGATCTAATACGAGCCCGTGACCGTGGGCGAGCCCGCCCGAACCCGATCAATCTGATTTTCGAGCCAATTTTGTCAACATCATGATGATTCGAATTAATAATTCGCGGTCTTTCTGATAGTTGTCTTCATGTGTAATATCTAATCGTTTAGCGACCTCAAGTATTGCGGCTGTTTCTGTGCCTGAGCGCTTTACCATACGATAGAATCTACTTTGTTCATTGAGGTTCGTCGCGGTCTTAACTTTCAAATGCCATCTTTTGCATCTCGACGAGTTGTGCAATTCCTGTTTCTGCCAGGTTTAGCATGTCGTTGAGTTGATTTCGATTGAAGCTGCCGTCTTCAGCGGTGCCTTGGACCTCGATGAAATTGCCTTGTTCATCCATCACCACATTCATGTCGGTTTCGGCGAGTACGTCCTCAGCATAATCTAAATCAAGCACCGGTTGTCCACGATAGATGCCGACAGAAACGGCGGCGATGTGGTTGAAGATGGGCTTTTTCCTGCATTTTTCTCGAGAAACCATCCAATCCAGTGCATCTTTTAGGGCTACGCAGGCTCCAGTGATAGCAGCAGTTCGAGTTCCACCATCGGCTTGGATGACGTCGCAATCGATGGTGATTGTGGTTTCTCCCAATCCTTTTAAGTCAAAACAGGCACGAAGTGAGCGGCCAATCAGACGTTGGATTTCTAGAGTTCTTCCGCCTTGTTTGCCACGGCTTGCCTCTCGGTCGTTTCGGCTATGGGTTGCACGAGGTAACATGCCATACTCAGCGGTCACCCACCCTTCGTTTTTTCCCTTGAGAAATCGAGGAACGCCATCAATGACAGAAGCCGTACAAACGACACGAGTTTCCCCAAACTCAACCAAAACAGAACCTTCTGCGTGTTGCGTGTAATGGCGCGTGATTTTAATGGGTCGAAGTTGATTGGGCTCTCGATGACTAGGTCGCATAATAGATTCCTTGCTAAAAACGGCGAGTATAAACTTTTTAGAATACAAAAGCATCTTATTGGACTTTGTACAAACTTGGAGTATATACTGTGCGCGGTCATAGGTTTATTTTGTGAATAAAATGAAAAACATGGATTCACCTGCACCAGGTCAATTATTCATCGTGGCTGCTCCTTCTGGGGGTGGTAAAACCAGTTTGGTTAAAAATCTGATCACCCATCTGCCTCAAATCGTTGTTTCTGTGTCACATACCACAAGAATGCCACGCCCAGGTGAAGTGAATAGTGTTGATTATTTTTTTGTGGATGAAACACGCTTCATGCGGATGGTTGAAGAGGGTGATTTTGTCGAGCACGCGTCAGTTTTTGGTTGTTATTATGGTACCTCTGAAGCACAAATCAAAGATCGCTTGCAAGCAGGGATCGATGTGGTTTTGGATATTGATTGGCAAGGAGCTCAGCAAATCAAACACAGGTTTATCAATGCAGTGAGTGTTTTTGTCGTTCCACCCTCCTTGGACGTGTTAAAACAGAGGTTAATGGATCGACAGCAGGATGATGCCGAGATCATTAAAAATCGTATGCAAAGTGCGCAAAATGAGCTGAGCCACTACCCAGAATTTGACTATTTGATTATTAATGATGATTTTAACAAAGCAGCTGAAGACTTAAGGGCCGTGGTTATTGCGCAGCGTTTGAGCATCATTCGTCAGGCGCCTCAACAAAGACAACTGCTCTCTTTTCTGCTATCATCCTTGTAATTTGCGATTTTAATATTCTGGAGATTTGACCTATGGCACGTGTAACCGTTGAAGATTGTTTGGAAAATGTAGAAAATCGTTTTGAATTGGTGATGGTTGCCTCAAAACGTGCGCGAGAAATTGCCGTGCGAGGGGCTGAGCCTATGGTGGAATGGGAAAATGATAAGCCAACGGTTGTAGCACTTCGAGAAATTGCTGAAGGTTTCATTAAGGCCGACATTTTAGATAAAGACTAGGTATTGCTCTGGACAGAACTGCATGCAATTCTGTCCAAATAATTTTAGATCTGATGTGTTTTTGGACTTCAAAGGGTTGATACAGTCCATTCATCTTATAAAAATATAATCACTTAGGGCTAGTAATGATCAAACCGAAATGGATAAATCTCAAATTTTTTGGACAGACAGACATGGGGCCCTTTTCATGTCTGTCTGTCCAGAGTCCAATAGGTAAATCTTGTGAGTTATTTTGAGGTCTTGCAGCAGGAGCTGAAACTTTATCTCGATGAGGATCTCATTGAAAAATGTCAGCGCGCCTACTTGGTGGCTGAAAAGGTACATCAAGGGCAAATGCGGCGATCAGGCGAGCCTTATATTACCCATCCGGTGGCCGCCGCCCTTATTCTTGCGGAAATGCGATTGGATCATGAGACCATCATGGCCACATTGTTGCATGATGTCGTTGAAGACACACAAACCAGCAAAGAAGAATTGGTGTTGCAATTTGGTGAAGAGGTGGCGACTCTTGTAGATGGCGTTACCAAACTCACCAAAATCAAATTTGAATCTCGAGCTGAGGCCCAGGCAGAAAATTTTCGAAAAATGGTCATGGCCATGGTCAAAGACATTCGTGTCATCATCGTTAAATTGGCCGACCGATTACACAATATGCGCACCCTTGGCGTGATGCCAACAGCCAAAAGAAGGCGCATCGCAAGAGAGACCTTGGAAATTTATGCACCGATTGCCAACCGATTAGGAATGCACGCGGTGTATACGGGACTCGAAGATTTGGGGTTTAAAGCGCTTTATCCTATGCGTTATAAAGCCATCAAATCAGCGGTGGAAAAATCCAGAGGTAATCGGCGTGAGCTCACTCAAAAAATAGAGCAAGATTTACAAGAAGCACTTGAAGAATTGGTGATCCCTTACGAGCATGTGTTTGGTCGACAAAAGCATTTGTACAGCATTTATCGAAAAATGCGGCAAAAAAAATCCTCGTTTTCAGAGATCATGGATGTGTTTGCTTTTCGAATCATCACGGAAGATATTGATTCATGTTATCGAGTGCTGGGAGCTTTGCACCGAACCTATAAACCTGTTCCACAGAAGTTCAAAGATTATATTGGGATCCCTAAAGTCAATGGATATCAATCGTTACACACCACCTTATTTGGTCCTTTCGGCGTCCCGCTTGAAGTTCAAATTCGCACGAGGGATATGGAAAATGTTGCAGAAAATGGTGTTGCTGCTCATTGGATGTATAAATCGGAGGGTTTAGAGGTCAACGAGGCGCAATTACGTGCACGCGAATGGGTCAAACGATTGTTAGATTTACAGCGGAGCACGGGCAATTCATTAGAATTCATTGAAAATGTGAAGATTGATTTGTTTCCAGATGAGGTGTACGTTTTCACACCGAAAGGTCATATCATGGAATTGCCACGAGGTGCGACGCCTGTTGATTTTGCTTATACCGTTCATTCAGGGGTTGGGAATCGTTGTGTGGCGGCAAAAGTGAATCGTCGACTGGTGCCTTTGAGCATTCCTTTGACCAACGGTCAAACCGTAGAAATCATTACTGCTTCGGGAGCCCATCCCAACCCAACTTGGCTTAATTTTGTGGTCACCGGAAAAGCGCGTAGCAACATTCGAAATTTTTTAAAAAGCCAACTTCACACAGAGTCTATCGAATTGGGTCAGCGATTGTTAAGTCAAGCTATTGCTGATTTGGGAAGTGATTATACACAGGTGCCACCTGAGTCCTTGAAAGCTCTGCTCAATGATCTGAATTATAAATCGGTTGATGATTTGCACTACGCTATCGGTACTGGCAATCAAATATCTATGGTGATTTCGCGACGTTTGGTGGTGGCTGAGGAGAGTGGGGACCTCGCGAAAACGCATCAAGGCAGGCCCCTAGCTATCAAAGGTACGGAAGGGATGGTGATTCACTTTGCTGAGTGTTGCCAACCCATCCCTGGAGACAACATTGTCGGTCGTTTTCAACAGGGGCGTGGTATTTTAGTGCATGTGACCGATTGTCCTACCATCAAGAACATTCGTGGAAATCCTGAGCAATTCATTTCGCTTAGATGGGATGATGATGTTCAGGGCGAGTTCTGGGTTGATGTTACCGTAGATGTTGCGAATCAGCGGGGGGTTCTTGCCACGCTAGCGACCGTGATTTCTGATGCAGATTCTAACATTGGAAATATCAATGTAGATCCTCGTGATGGGCGTCATAATACAGTGACATTTTCCATCAGTGTGATTGATAGAACTCATTTGGCAAAGGTGATGCGTCGACTGCGTGCTAATAAAATTGTGATGCGACTTTATCGAAAAAAACCAGGGGATTAAAGTATGGAAATCATTCATAGCGAATCAGCGCCAGCCGCTATTGGCACGTACAGTCAAGCGGTTAAAATGGGGAGTACGGTCTATCTGTCAGGACAAATCCCTCTTGATCCTAGAACTATGCAGTTATGCAGCCCTGAAATTCGTTTGCAAATTGTTCAAGTGATAGAAAATTTGGCATCCGTCTGTGAGGCTGCCGGTGGAAGCTTGTCCCATATCGTTAAATTATCGGTCTATTTGACGGATTTAACCCACTTCCCATTGATCAACGAAGCCATGACGCACTATTTTGCTGAGCCCTATCCTGCGAGAGTGGCCCTCGGCGTGGCATCGCTGCCACGAGGCGCACAAGTTGAAATGGATGCCATCATGGTTGTGGCATGAGTATTCTTACCCTTCATGGCGTGAGTTTGTTCATGGCCAATACTTGTCTTCTTGATAAAGTCGATTGGCAAATTCAGCCTAAAGATAGAATTGCTTTGGTGGGGCGCAATGGGGCGGGCAAATCATCTCTTTTGAAATTACTCCAAGGCTTCCTCGTTTGCGACAGTGGCCAGGTTGAAAAACGATCCGGTTTGCGAGTAGCGGGTCTTTCACAAGATGTCGAGCAAAGTGATGATGAAACGGTTTATCATTTTTTGGTTTCGAGCTTAGGTGACATAGGGCAAGTGTTGCTGCAATGGAAGGTGGCTTCTGTTGAAGGATGTTTGGATACCATGATGCGTTGCCAACAGCAATTGGATGATGCCCATGCGTGGGATCAATTGCCGTTGATAGAAACCATGGCGAGTCGACTTGGGCTGACACCTGATCTACCGATGAACAAGCTTTCTGGGGGGATGAAACGGCGAGTCTTGTTGGCCGCGGCCCTGATTGCCAAACCCTCCCTGCTTTTGCTGGATGAGCCCACCAATCATCTGGATCTCGGCGCCATTGAATGGCTTGAATCTTATATCAAAAGCTACAGTGGCAGTCTGGTGGTAGTCACCCATGATCGGGCCTTTTTAAAGGCTTGTGCCACTCAAATTGTTGAGATTGACCGTGGGCAATTGTATGTTTATCAGACGGATTATGAGACCTTTCTAGAAAAGCGCGAAGCCCGGCGTCTTGCACAAAACAAACTAAACATGCTGTTTGATAAACAATTGCGTGAAGAAGAAGTGTGGCTCAGACAGGGTGTCAAAGCTCGCCGTACCCGAAATGAAGGTCGAGTTCGTGCTCTAGAGGCCATGAGAGAGCAGCATCAACAACGTCGTGCCCAGCAGGGTCAAGTGAAATCTCTGTCTTTGAAGGGCGAGCGTTCGGGGCAGATTGTGATAGAGGCACAACAGGTGTCATATCAAATAGATGATAAACCGCTGATTCGAGACTTCTCATTGCTCCTCATGCGGGGAGATAAAGTGGGGATCATTGGACCTAATGGCTGTGGGAAAACGACCCTGATACGTTTGTTGATGGGAGAGCTTAAGCCTGATTTAGGTAGTATTCGTCAGGGCACTTCCTTGGAGGTTGGTTATTTCGATCAACTGCGAACACATTTGGATGAATCACAAACGGTGTTTTCCTATGTGGGAGATGGCGGCGATTATGTGACGCAAAACGGCAAGCAAAAACACGTTGCTTCCTATCTACGAGATTTTTTGTTTTTGCCAGAGCGCTTTCATCAACCCATTTTTTCATTGTCGGGTGGCGAACGGAACCGATTGTTGTTGGCTAGATTGTTGACTCGTCCTGTCAATGTATTGGTGATGGATGAGCCAACGAATGATTTGGATATTGAAACGCAGGAGTTATTAGAAAGTTTGTTGGTTGATTATCAAGGGACGTTGTTGTTGATAAGCCATGATAGAGCCTTCATCAACGAGGTGGTGACGAGCGTGCTTGTTTATGAAGGTGAGGGTCGATTTGTTGAGTATGTGGGCGGTTATGATGATTATCGTCGACATCAGAAACAGCTTGAAAAGACTGTATCACCGGTCTCAATCAAACCATCCTCTAAAAAGTCCGACAAATTAAGTTTTCAAGAGTTACGAGAACTTGAGGGGCTGCCCCAACAAATAGAGTCATTGGAACAAAAAGTCAAAGAATCTCAACTTGAGATGACTCAGCCTGCTTTTTATCAACAAGATGCCAGCAAAATAGCTGATTTTAACCGAAAATTGGCAGATGATGAGACGTTATTGACAACATTATTTATGCGTTGGGATCGTTTGGAAGCAAAGAACGGGGGGCGATAACATGTTGGTCACCTTAGCGATGGTTGTTTTTTTTTCTTCAGTGGGTGTTTTCTTCTCAGAAGAATTTGGACGGTTTTTTAAAAAAGTGATTGCGATTCCTGGTGCCAAATTACTGCTTCCTTTGGTCGCGGCCTCGTTGGTAGTGGAAATGTTCGAGGGGCTGGGTCAATGGGTTATGGTCCGATGTCAAGCCGTTATTCACCAACTGATTTTTCAAGTGTCAAAGGTTATTCCTTTCGAAAGCGTCAGTTTAACCGTCGTAAGAATTTTATATTTGTTTTTGGTGGGGAGCCTTCCGATATGGATTTTTCGACTAAGAGCCAAGCAGAAGGGGCAACGTCAGCCCCAGGTTTTTGCTTATCGTTTAGGTTTATTACTTTGGATCATTGCAGCCATTTTATTGACCGTGGCTTAGGCAATAACTCAAACATTAAGCATCCCATCTTGCCGTCATCATAGCCCGATCGGATCCTTACATCTGAAAAAGCTCGTTGCAGAACTTGCAGATAAATGATACAATAACCCATTGTTATGAACAAACTTAGGTTAATTCACCATGTTTGATGATTCGTCTCTTGAGATTGGCGACTTGATTTTTTTCATGGATTCGGCCAAGAATGCCGAGCATGTGGCAATTTACATTGGGCAACGAAAACACGTGCCTTTTATCGTGCATGTGGTGATATCAACGTACAAAAGCATCATGATGACGCGTCTTAAGCCCTCGGATGAACATTGCAGTTATGAGGTCTACCGACCCAAGCAGAGCCGTTTGGCCTGGCTTGCTGTTGCCATTTTATTTCGTTGGGTTGAATTGCAAGTTCCTTATGCCTCAGAAAGCAAGTCTCGTCTTCTTGAACGCCGCATCAGCGCCCTCACGAACGGCGATCACCCCACGTTAGGGCGCCAGGTTCAAATGGCGTTTGCTAGGGAAACTTTTCAAAGTCACTTTCATCAATACGTTGAAGCCGCTTACCACATGTATTCCCCTCGTTCCATGCATGCGGAAGGATCGCTTGGTCTTGTGGGAATGAGCTGCTCTGAGGCTATTGTGTATGCATTTAACATCGCGGAATTACTCCACAACGATGCCTTAATTTGTACTCGCTCTAAAGATATCGACAATGGCACCTTTATCTGGAATACGGAAGCTTATCCCACGGAATCATCCTACCTTGATTGGGCACGACCTGTCTTGCCGCTTGACGCCACACGGATACGTGCTGATTCCCTCTATCATCATTGCAACACACATCTCGCCTGGCGGAACATGGGGACCTTGACGATTCATCCGGTTGAGGCTCTGCCTGAAGAGACATATAGTAAAGCTGATTGGATAGCTTACAC
>JAPLRK010000010.1 GCA_026399195.1 Legionellales bacterium | reverse complement strand
TCATGTCGGTCGTACAAAAGGGCGGGGGAAACTTGGACCATCAGGCGTGCAAAGTGTACCTGTGAAGGATATTTTTCTATACCCCTTGACTCGAAATTTTAAAACGGTCTTGAAAAACGGGGCCTGTCAATAACGGGGTTAGCCGAATGTTTACCCTTTTTTAAAGAAGTCTCAGCACCTTATAAAATCATTCCCATTTTTTAATTTTGCAAGTTCCTCTCGAGATCTTTTTTGTTATTGCCAGTGTAATTTTATTCAGTATCTTAAGTGTGACTTTATCTTGATTCTCAATTTTGCTTACATAGGCTTGGGTAACCCCCATAAGCTTGGCTAGCTCTTCTTGGGTAAGTCCTGCTTGAATACGAGCAAGTGCAGCAGGATTCTCGACGTAATCGGCAGGGTCAAATACTTCATAATCTTCATTTTCTTGCGGGTGTTTTAATTGCTCAGTAATTTGATGGCGCAAAGCATGGTAGGTGGCCACGGGCAAGAGGACGTACTCAACCTTACCATCCATTGATTTAATTGTTTGTAGGTTCATTTGTAAGCATCTCCACGTGGTTTAATTTTCTCAATTGAAATAATTTTCACTTCGTTATCTCTATCGAAAATAATTCGCCATTGCCCAACACGTAGGCGAAAATAGGGCTCGCCTTGTAATTTTTTTATATCCAAGCTTGCGTTGTCTGGGTTTTCTCCTAACAATACAATCTTTTCAGTAATTCTAGTTCTGTCAGGTTGTGGTACACTTTGAAGTGCTTTCTTAGCCTGTTCTTTGATCAGCAACGTGTACGACACCATAAAACCTTGTTATTATTCTTTAATAGTTATTATAGGTTATATTTAGTTATATTTCTAGTGGTAAGATGCGCATTAGATTTAGTGGCAATCTAGTGGCACGAGATGACAAGAAACTATCGTTAATGGCAACAAATAATAATCATTGTCGTTCATCCTTGGGACTTCGATGATTGAAATCAATCAAGGGTACATGACCCAACTGTTTGCTATGTTCCCGAATAATCACTGAGTCATAAGCCGCATCCATCAAATCATAAAGATTCGTGACACGTTGCTTTGTCATCTCGGCCAATGGCAAGGCTACTTGGCTATCATGCAGGGAAGCGGATGTGAGAACGCAGCTAACAGGTACCTGACCATCCGCGGTGTCGATGTGTCATTTATATCCTTTCCAGCAGATCATGTGGCCTTTTGCATTTGTTTTAGCTCCAATATCACACTCCTTGGGGAGATCAGCTAACATTTGAGGCAAATCCATGGTTTTCTGTTTTTCTAACCGCTTGGGCTCTATCACGATGGGCTCACGTTCTTCACCTTTTTTAGGCCGGCCTCGTTTATTTTTTGGCTTTTCAGTGTTCGGCTCTTTAGGTCGTTTTTTTGCTTTTTCACGGGCATCAATCGCGGTGGAGTCTCGTGAAATATGACCAACCAAGCGTTCAGATTGAAACTCAATGATCAGTGCTTCATGGATCTTTGTCGGCAATTCGGTTGCGGAAAATTCAGCAAATGCACGAGAAAAAGTCCACTCTTCGGGAACGTCACGCGCTTTTTCCCAACCACAAATGCGGCGCAAACGGATATCGCTTTGAAGTTGGTCTAACAGTTGTCTGGTCGTTGTATGACCATAGATTGCTTTTGCAATAAATGCCCGCGCTATGGGGGCTCGATCATCCGTTGGTCTGCCAACACCAACATGTTTAGAAATAAAGCCCTCAATACGAATCACTTCAAGTGCCGTAATCAGTTGCTGCTGTTTGTTTGTTAAAGGCCCGATGTCTTCTGCAAGCGATAAGTGTAAATTTATCTTGATCAATTGTGAGTAGGTTGATAACCTTTTCCTGGTGCTGTGCATATTGGTAACATCCTTTGTTCTTTGAGCTAATTCTACTTTTGCAAGCGAATTTGATCATAAAAACAATAGGTTGTCGATCCTTTTTTTAAAAAATCTCAGCACCTTATAAAATCATTACCATTTTTTAATTTTGCAAGTTCCTCTTTAGACTTTAATGCCATATATTTTGACGATACGGTCGAGTCCATATAAGACCCTAGACTCACGCTTGAATTATCTGGAAGCTGGTTCTATCCCATCTCATGAATCTCAAAAGCCGCACGCGTTCACGTGACCGAGTCATCCAACATAATGGGGTGACATGAGCAAAAAATATTTACTATCTCATCTTCCGCACCGAATCAAATAGAATAATTCATTACCACAACATGGCCAATTTATAATCATTTCCATTGATTTCAGCCTTACCTCCGGCGAGAATGGTTCTTAAAATAAACAGTCAACACGCCTTAACAAACAAGACATTATCGATACACTGAATTTCTGATAACCCTTAGAATTTAATGTGCGATCCATTCTTATTTTGGCTAATACAACATTTACAGCGCGTAGCCAGACATGCTGAATCAGATCAGTTTTTTCTGTTTAAACTTAAGCGCAACCCAATATCAACCCGATAATGAATAAATTTTTTCCGCTGACGGACCAAAATAACCAATGATGCGCTTCATTAATGTCGTTAAGTTAACCACCAAGGTTTGTATTTCTTCTCCTTGACGTATTGTCCACACATGAACGCCATGAAATAAACGAAAAATCCAGGCCGCCGTTGGTTGTTTTGTCTGTTTCGTTAATTGATCGGGCACCGTTTCATTCGCTTTTTCTAACGCCTGTCTGAGCTTGTGTTGTGCAATACTGTAAACCATTAAGCACAAGGTCATCACCATCATCAGCGCTTCAATTCTTGATGGCTTTTGTAAAAAAATAGAATCAACTTCAAACGTGTCGCTTTTAATGAAGCGGAACCCTTGCTCCGTCTTGATTTGTTCTTTATATTCTGGCAAAAATGTTGCATCAGGTAAAATGGCTTGATCTAGTTCATTGGATGCTAAAATAAAGCGTCCTTTGTGACGCTGAGCCACAGTGATGCGCTCTTGGTCTTCGTTCAATGTGCCTTGGATGCAATAACCCACGACCTGAGGCACATCCCCTGCTTTAGGGCGACCAAGCTTGGCATGTTTTTCAATGGGTGAGGTGATCCACGTGACTTGATGATATTTTAATGCCTTAACTGCTTTATTTGCAGCCAAGAATGCGTCATGATCGCAAGTGAAATTTTGATTACTCAAGTGCCACAGCACCTTTGTGTAAGCTTCTTTCTCTTTATCAATACGTTTTTTCAATGTTTTTAATTCACGTGATGCAGCATGCTCAGAATGAATCAATATCCAACGCTGCTTGACGTCACCATAACATGCATCAGCGAGGCTCGTCATGCGATACCCATCCGGCAACTCGATCCATACGAATGATTCATCTGGGAGTGTCAACCATTTTTTTGCTTCATTTAACCGCTCGGACACTCGAGATAACCACTTCATGTCGCCAGCTTCTTTTACACATCGTTCATACATAGCACTATCTCCCACATATAAAAACGATGGGCTGTCTTGTAGCTCTTTACAAAACGCTGTCATTCTTGCTGCAGCTGCCTGCAATACCGCTTTATCTGATGCATTTCCGTCGCAGGCTTCCATCCAAATGGGAAAATTGGCTACACCCGTAGTTGCAAGATTCAATACTACTTGTTTTAAATCAGGGCGATTTGCCTTTGAGTAACCGTATGTCACATCAATTGGAGTCTTGGCTGACGAATTGGCCGTGGGTGCTGCGGCGCCAGATGCATTTGAGCCTGCTTTTTCATCGTCAGGATAGTCACCATACAAGGATATAGAGGTTGTATCGAAATGCGCGCTACGTCCTAATAAATTTTGATCAACACCAATGTCAAACGCTAATTCAGAAAAAAGACTGGTTGCGCCATATTTAAACACTGCATCCAGACCACGACCAAGCGAGTCATCATTAAAATCAGCCGCGCAGACGCTGTCATCGAACAATCGAGTGACCGGCTTGTTTTCTAGAAATGTGGGAAATAAGTAAAGCCGGTCATCCATGAAGCCAAGTCCATTCAATATCATGGCCGCCACACGCTGGCCTATAGTTAGCTTTGCCCCTTTTTCTTTCGATACGGGGATCCGTTTATCAATTTTTGCTATCAACCCAATATCTTTGATAACGGATGCCACCAACCCAAGATGATCTAGCACTTGACTACTGGCATTTTCTTCCTTTATTATCATTAACCTCGATCCTTGAAGCACAGCTATATATTGGGCTAGAGAGTACTTAATCATACGCATGTTGTCCATATGACTATGTTTATATTACGATAAAATTTGTTGAATCGGCGCCGAACCAGTCGGAGGTGAAACGGTAATTAATGAAAATGATTCGAAATTAACCATACATTTGGTAATGAATCATTCTATTTAAACTGGTGCGGAAGATGAGT
>JAPLRK010000052.1 GCA_026399195.1 Legionellales bacterium | reverse complement strand
GCGTTCTGTAGAGAGGCCCAAAGACTAGTCATATCATCCTGAGGAACGATGATTTCTAGACCGTCTTCACCGGTGTAACCTGTTCTTGCAAAAAACCAATCATCCACATCAACACACTCAAAAGGCGCAAGGGTCGATACGGCGTCAGCCTGAGTGGGCGTCAATATACTTAATGTTTTTTGAATGGCATCGGGTCCCTGGACTGCCAACATAGCGAGCTCAGGTCGCTCCTGTAATCCCGCAGAAAATCCCCCGATTTTTTCACGGATCCAGGCAAGATCGCGCGAACGTGTGGCTGAATTTAAAACCATTCTATAATTATCAGGGCTTCGCTGATAAACGATCAAATCGTCTATCACACCACCATGTTCATTGCACATACAACTATAGAGTGCGCGCCCTTGGTGTTGAAGTTGATCGACATCATTGGTCAATACTTTCCGTAAAAATTGCCGCCCACCAGCACCCAACACATCAACAACCGTCATGTGTGACACATCAAACATCCCCGCCCCTCGACGCACTTGATGGTGCTCTTCAAGTTGAGAGCCATAATGCAGCGGCATGTCCCACCCATGAAAATCAACCATTCGTGCACCACTGGCCACATGACTTGCATGTAGGGGTGTTTTTTTGATCATACCATGTCCTTACGTTGTATTTGGACATTGATTATACCCAGAAGATTTTGCCAGACAAGGGGGATTTCTCTCCCGATCCTTAATAATGTGGATGATCGATCAATGACTTCTGAGCTTTTTGTAAAGTCGCTGCATCCCTCAAGGTTCCCTCAACCAACTGCACATTCATGGACACATAATCACCCAAACCATGAATCACCTCTTCATGTTCTATCGTCATGATGTTTCCAAGGGCTGTTAATACCCCTGAGCTTTCTCCTCCCAACACCACCAATCGGCAATTGGCGAAGTCAGACCAGGTGTCTCGCCAGAGATAAAAGTTTGATGAATTTTGATCCAAATTGAGAATCGTCGCGCCTGGAAACATCTGGTGATACTCCATTTGAGACGCCCAAAACCATCGCAAGGTTCCGATGATAGGTTTTGAATGGGTACATGCAGGGGATTGTTTCTGCAGAAATTGGGCCTCTAATGCGTGATGAACTCGCAGGTTTTGATGTAACAGATCAGGCAATTCTTGCCATAATAACAAATCTTTGAACATCCGCGGATCAGGCTTAACCACCATGCTCCAGGTTTTGATGGTCATCAAACCACCTGGCAGCAGCAAAGCGCCTAATAATAAGACCCAAATAAGAGACGTATAAATACAAAGCTTCAAAAGAGATTTCAATTCACTGCTAAAAATAACGGTACTTGGAATAAGACACCAAAAAGCGGGACTAATCCAATGAGGCAGCACACTTTTTCGTAAACTGCTGAACAATAAAATCAACATGAGGCTCCCCACTGGGATCAACAAATGCCAGCACGGTTTGAAGAACAAACCCCGCTTCAACAAGACATAACCAAACCAAGGGGTCACATACACCATGGCCCCCAAAAGAAACAGGATGAAAGTTTTCACCTGCCAGTGATCAGAGGCAAAGCCATGCTGTAGCTGAAACACGATCGATGCATAGTGATTCTCGACATTCCAAAGGATGACAGGTAAGGCGCAAACAAGGCCCATGATCCCACTCAAAACCAGTCGATACAAAGACCGCCAAGGGTGGCTCGATCGCAAGGTCAAATCAACCCATAATCCAAGCAACATCCCAGCGCCTAAGGGAAGAATATGATACTTTGACAATAACCCTATCCCAAAGCCTAACCCCAAAACCCACACATGAGACCACCTCACCTGTTGTGTGCAAAAAACATCATCCGCGGCCCATAACATGATGCTTAACGATAAAATAAGACCCGTGTCCGGTAAAACAAAAAGACCAAACAAACCAAATATAGGGACAAGGTAGGCCATCAAAAAAGTGAGCAGCAATCGCCTGGACACGGTTTCGTCCTGCGAGCAATGTCGATAAACAATGTGCATTAAAAAAAGAGTGGAAAAAAGATGAAGCACCATCACCCATGCGCGTACACTTATTGGGGAAGTTAACCCGAAACGTGCTTGAATGAGATTGAGATAAGATACAAATGGAGGGGCATCGATATAGCTAAGCTCCGGAGAACCCGCATACGCAATATAATAAGACTCATCGTTCGTGATGGGAAACCATGCCGCAAGGATGATACAAATAAACAACACGAGGCCATAAATCATAACATCAGATTTTAAAAAGAGTGTTCGGAAAAAAGAATCTCCCGGTTGGCTCATCATACAGCAATAGGCGCTTTGATGGCCGGGTGCGATTGGTAATTCACGAACTCAAAATCCTCATATCGATAATCGAACAATGATTTGGGTTTCCGCACCAAATGCAATGTGGGCAAAGCGAGAGGCTGTCTCTGCAATTGTGTTTGTGCTTGCTCGAGATGATTCATATATAAATGACAATCACCCCCAGTCCAAATGAACTCCCCTACTTTAAGCCCACAAATCTGCGCCACCATATGGGTCAGAAGGGCATAGGAGGCAATATTAAAGGGGACACCCAAAAACACATCAGCGGAGCGTTGATATAATTGACACGACAATGTTTGATTGCACACATAAAATTGAAACAAGGCATGACATGGCGCCAAAGCCATTTTATGGAGCTCCCCAACATTCCAGGCACTCACCACAAGGCGCCTAGAATCTGGATTGGTCTGAATCTGTTGCACCACTTCGGTAAGTTGATCAATAGCACCATTATCTGCCGTAGGCCAATGACGCCATTGTTGGCCATAAACAGGCCCTAACTCGCCATGAACGTCAGCCCATTCATCCCAAATCGTCACACCCTTTTCACGCAAATAAGCGATATTGGTGTCCCCGCTCAAAAACCATAACAATTCATGAACAATGCTCTTCATATGCAATTTTTTCGTGGTAACCATCGGGAATCCATCAGCCAAATGAAAACGCATTTGATAGGCAAACACCGACAAAGTGCCCGTTCCTGTTCGATCCGTTTTTTCAACCCCATGCGTTAAGACATGATCAAGCAACTGTAGATATGTTTTCACGTCGTTTCACCCACCATAATATCAGTCCGACCAGTAGCATCGGAAGAGACAACACCTGCCCCATGGTTAACGTTTGAAAGGCAACGAACCCAAGGGGCGCATCCGGCTCACGAAAGCATTCAACCAATATGCGAGCCAATGCATAGCCTATCAAAAAAATGGCCGAAACGCAGCCCGCGGGACGAGGTTTTGAAGCGTACCACCACACAAGAACAAATAAACCGATCCCTTCCAAACCTAATTCATACCATTGGGACGGGTGGCGAGGCAGGTCGTCGACGGCTGGAAACACCATAGCCCACGGGACGTCCGTCACCCGGCCCCATAATTCCCCATTGATGAAATTGCCTGCGCGACCTGCAGCAAGACCTAACGGGATCAATGGCGCCACAAAATCAATGACTTCAAAAAATGATTTTTTTTCTTTGTACGACACAAACCAAAGTGCCAAAACCACGCCCAACAACCCCCCATGAAAAGACATGCCACCGCCCCATAATTTAAAAATGAGGAGAGGGTGGCTCACCCATTGAGACAAATCATAAAACAGCATGTACCCTAAACGCCCTCCGATGATGACGCCCAAAGAGCCATAAAAGATCAAATCACTCACCTGAGTGTCGGTCCAAGAAAGCTGATAATGCTTCACACGCCATTTGGCCAAGCCCCAGGCCATGAGAAATCCCAACAAATACATCAAGCCATACCAATGGACCTGGAGTGGGCCTATGGAAAAGGCAATAGGATTTATATTTGGAAAAGTAAGCATAGTATACCCTTATGATTTACCAGCCCGTATCAAGCTACCCAAACCTTCTTCCTCGAGCGCTTTTTGTAAATACAAGCGAATATCTGCAGGATGCTCAAGTTCGAGCACATCCGCTAAAATTTTACGGGCGTTAACAATGGCCGTATTACGAATCACCCATTTGATCCGCGGCAAACTTGATGAATTCATGCTAAGGACATCAAACCCCATCCCCAACAACAAAATAACCGCCAGAGGATCGCTCGCCATCTCACCACAAATGCTGACTTCAACACCCCCGGCATGCCCTCCTTCAACAATTTTCAGAAGCGTTCTTATCATCGCCGGGTGAAGGGCGTCATAAAGCCCTGCTACTCGCGGGTTATTTCTATCCACTGCCAACAAATACTGTGTCAAATCGTTGCTGCCCACCGAAAGGAAATCAACGCGTTTGGCCAATTCACGAGCCATAAAAACCGCAGAAGGAACCTCAATCATGACCCCCAGCTGAGGTTTGACTATCTTGCATCCTTCCTCTAAAAGCTCGGCATAGGCTTTGTCAATCAAGTACGCCGCATCATCTACCTCGCTAACTGACGTGACCATGGGCAACATGATTCGTAAATTGTTGATTTCTTCATTCGCCCGCATCATCGCGCGAACTTGCAACAAGAAAACCTCAGGGTGATCAAGCGTCACTCGAATGCCTCGCCATCCCAAAGAGGGGTTATCTTCTTCAACAGGAAAATAAGGCAAAACCTTATCCCCACCAATATCCAATGTACGCATAGTCACAGGATGTGGTGCAAAAGCTTTCAGGATTTGTCGATAAATGATGTACTGTTCGTCTTCAGAAGGAAACCTGTCACGACTCATAAAAGGAATTTCAGAACGATACAGCCCAACACCTTCCGCCCCAACACTCATGGACAATCCAGCATCCATGGCAAGGCCGGTATTCACCTGCAATGACACACGGTAATTATCGATGGTTTCCGCCGGTTTATCACGCAAACACTCCAAGCTTTGATTGAGGAGATCATCTTCTTGTATTAATTTTTTATATTCAGCCACCAATACTTTCGACGGCGAGATGAAGACGTGACCGTAATAACCATCCACAATGATAGCTCGACGAGTCAATTGCTCTATTTTGAGTCCACGAACCCCCATGACGGCAGGAACACCCAACGCACGGGCCAAAATAGCTGCATGTGAATTGTTGGCACCTTTGGCAGAAACCACCCCCACCAGTTGACCTTCAGGAACTTCAGCGATGGCGGCAGCCGAAATGTCGTCCCCAACCAATATGGTCCGACGTGGGTAGATCAAATCCTCTTGATGAGACGCTTGAAGTTCAGCAAGGACTCGGCGACCCATGTCACGAATATCAGACGCACGCTCTCGTAAATAGCCATCTTCCATGGATTCAAATTGCAGGACATGCACTTTAATGACAGAAGCCAAGGCCGCTTGAGCGCTCAAATGTTCCTGTTGAATGATAGCCTCTACTTCACTACCAATGCCTTCTTTATCAAGCATCCGCAAATAAACATCAAACAATGCCAATTCGGCCTCATCCACGCTTGATTTCATACGCCGACCCAAGCGCTGCATATTTTCACGAGTGGCTTGCAATGCGTCATAAAAAATGACAATTTCATTGTCAATATCATCGACCGTTTGACGGGGCACCGCATCCAGATCGGCTGTCGGGTAGACAACCACGGCAGTTCCTATACCAATGCCTGGAACGCTACCAAGGCCCATAAGCGTCCGAACCATCTTGGCTGATGAGCCTGTTTTTCGAGGATTTGTGAGCTGAGATAGCTCCCCTGTTGCCTCAGCATTGGCAATCAATCCGCCTAATTGTGCTGCCAAAGTGATTAAGAAGGCTTCCTCAGCATCATCAAAACAACGCTCCTCCACCTGTTGTACGTTTAACACACCGTAGAGTTTACGATGTTGGATGATGGGCACGCCAAGAAAGGCGCTCAAATGCTCTTCACCTAACAAATCGGTGGTATAGTAGTCCGGATGACTTGGTCCGTGCCTCACATTCACAGGCTCTTCACGACGACCCACCAACCCCACCAACCCACTGTCCTTTGCAATGCGAACGCGTGATTCGGCTTGCTTGTTCAGGCCATCCGTCGCTATCAACACATAATCTTTGTTTTTATTATCGATGAGATGTACGGTAACTGCGTCCGCAGACATAGCCGTTCGCACGCGCTGCACCAGTATGGAGAGGGCTTCGGTGAGGTTTTTTGCTGTCGTCACCTCTTGTACGATACGCTTTAAGACCTTTAACATTTAGACTCGCCTATGACGCATGATTTTCTCTTTTATGGTGGGTACCAAAAGGGATGCGCCGTTTTTTCAAAAAGGGTTCCAGCTCCTTTAACGCTTGGACATAAACTTGCTTTTTGAAGAAAATCACTTGTTCTTGTGGGTCAAAGTAATCAACCCAACGCCAACTATCAAATTCAGGGGAATCGCATAAATCAAGACGAATTTTTTGTTCACTTGTTTTTAATTTCAACAAATACCATTTTTGCTTTTGACCAATGACCAAGGGATCAGTCCCATGACGAAGATATTGTTTGGGGAGTCGATACTTAAGCCAACGTTTGGTTGAGCCTACGAGAACAACATCATCACGATCTAACCCAATTTCTTCACGTAACTCACGAAACATCGCATGAAGCGCTGTTTCACCCTGAGCAAGTCCACCCTGTGGAAATTGCCAGGCATCGTGGCCATGGCGCCTTCCCCAAAAAACCTGATCCAGTTTGTTGGTTAAGATGATCCCTACATTTAACCGATAACCAGCTTTATCAATGACCATATGATGATTACTTACTTGGAATTTGGACAAAGACGCATTCACCGTTGTCCAAAAATAGTTTTATCCTTCACTTCTCTTGATTTTTCCACAAAAGGTAAGGAGTAAGCAAATGGTCTTTGGAGAATGATGCACTTCCTTGTAAAAAAAACAGGAAGACTCGCGAGAAAGTCTTGAGATGAAGCTCGATCAATGGTTTAATTACTGCCTTCATGGAGAAAATAATGTCATGCATTGTTTTCGGGATGACCAACCTGCAATGTGAGTTTTGGCTATGATTTCATACGATGAAAGGAATGATGTCCCATGGATACGTCAAAGATTAAATAAAAATACGCTGCCAACCCACGTCATTTTAAGCCAACAGCTACATCTTGAGACTGAGCCCACACTCACCCTACACACTGCAGGCCAATTATTTTTGTGGGAGATAACGCTCAGAGACGCCGCAATAAACCATGCCATATTAGATGGCATGACCGAGGAGGATAGGCAATTGGTAAAATGGTTATATGAAAACGACTATGGTGACGAGACCCCGTCATGTTGACTCATCTCACTTCTGACATTGTCAAATGTCAACGCGAATCGATTATCAACTGGAAAAAAACCGGGGTGATGCTTCATCAAATCGATTTTTTGAAGATTGTCGAAGAAAATCATGCCTTCAATTATCAGTTATGGCACGCAGAAGATCGAGCTCGACGTGATGATTTAGGATTTGAGCACGTCTATCATGCCAAACGTGAAATTGACCATTGCAATCAACAGCGCAATGATCGCATGGAAGCCATGGATACATGGCTCTTGCAAACCTTGCATCCGGCGCCACCCGGCGAGTGCCCAATTCACTCAGAAACGCCCGGGATGATGATTGATCGCTTGTCGATATTATCGCTCAAAGTCTATCACATGGGTTTACAGACCTTGCGAGAAGACGTTCCCCCCTCACACCACCAAGCGTGTCTCAATAAATGGCATAGCCTGAAAGAACAGGGCCTACAGCTTCAAGAAGCTTTCTCTCAATTATTGCTCGAAATGACCAACAGAACGCGGACTTTTAAGATACATTACCAATATAAAATGTACAACGACCCGGCGTTGAATCCGGAGATGTATGAGCATCTTCTACCGAAGTGACTGGGCGTGAAGTTGTTCTTACCGATGAAAAATCAGCCAAACTAACGATTTTTCGTTTCTGAAAGAATTCTGGCCCACGACCCGGCTGAACCAATCCAAACGCTGAGCCTTTTCCTTGGATCTTCAAAACATCACCCGTAGATCCTAATTTTTTCAAAGGTACCGCTTTCCCCAGCGAAACGGCAGATTGTGCCTTAGGATTCCTAGCCAAGAGGCCTGACGACCCTGGCTTACCAAGGGTCGAGGCTGGCGTAGGCCTACCTGTTAAAGGCGCTATCGTCTCATCCAACAACCCCCCAGACATTCCCGTACGCATGAGGTTCGTCTCCAAAGATAAAAACATGGGCCTACTGCTCTTTGTCTTGGGTGATGACGAGAGGTCTGGCTCCCCCGGGAGGGAGGCAGGTGCCTGAAGGACGGGTGAGGGAACTGGAATAATGATTCGAGATTTCGGACCACCAGGTGGCTGAGGTGCTTTCAAAAAAGCATTGATTGGCGAACTTTTGAGAGCCGCCTTCTTCTTGTCGGAAGGCTCCCCCTCCACATTCGTTGGCACAAAAGCGCCATGAAGATCGGGAGCCAAAGGCAAAGCTTCTAACGCATCTATTTCATCTTCTGTCACATCTTCAGGTACAACGGAAAGCTTAGCCTTCAAATCCACAGACGGGAACAACGGCTTCACCCACTCACGCTCAGACTCAATGATGGGCTTTACCCGAGGCTCTTCAAGCGTAATCTCAGATGGAGCCTCGACAGCACTCACGAGTTTAAGCGCAACTTTCGGTTTCCTTGTAGATGAAACCCTGACAACCCCAGACAGAGGCCCCGTGGAAAGGGGTTTGGGGAATGCGATGATTTTTGGCGCCACCTTTTTAGGTAAAGCTACTGTTGGATGTTCTTGTTGAACCAAGGGGTGAGCTTTCTTCACATCACTATGCGAAGATTTTAGCAATTTCTTAGCAGAGCAGAGGGAATTTGATACTACGGGGAGAGGCATTTTGTTCTTTTCAAGCCTCACCTCAGAAGAACTTTGTGGACGGTTCAAATCTTGTTCGACCTTTAACAACACGGATTTGGGCTTTGATAATTTATGATATGCGTTTTCACCCAAACCGCGAGCATATGCCCTTAATCCAAGACCAAAGGCATAAACCAATGAACTTAGCCCCGTGAACCATAACATCATTGGCGAATCTTGATGTTGCTGTTGATCGTCCGGCCCCTGTATCGGTGCGAGAACAAAATCCACCGATTTTTGACCCTTACCAAATCCTGAGAAAAATGAGCGCAACACTTCAAACCATTCTTCAACAAACATGGGTGGTGAGGTTTCAACCGCCAAAGTTTCTGCCGCCGCTTCTTCCACCTTAGTAGGATCTAAATAATTTATTGCGCTTTCTTTGCTTTTGAGAAGTTTCAGCAGTTTTCCAAACTCGATGTTTGACTCGCCTTCTTTAGGCTTGATCTTTTGCAGATGATAGTGATTGATGATGAGCGCATGGGCTAAAAATCCAACGAGGCAAACCAAGCCTGCGATCACACAGGCTATCAATAAAGCCGGAGGAAAGGAGGCAACAACCAACAGATTGATGACAGCTACTGCAAACATCAACCCAGAAATGGAAGTATAAGCTGCCAGGCCATTTTTTAGCCCCGCAAGAGCCGCCGCTTGATAAGATAAGGTCACTTGAGCGTGCACATCTTTTCTTCTTTTATCAAGCTCTATCGCCCCAGCATCAATCTTTATCAAGAGGGTTTTTTTCTTATCAGAGAGTTCGACTAGCTTCTGCCGATCTGAAAGCAAATCTTTAGAAAAATATGCTTTTTTAATTATGCCTTTTGGCTCCAATGCCAATTCTAGTCCGATAAGAAGTTGCAATTCATAGAACATAAGCTCCATTTCTTTGACACACAAGGCCAGCTCAACACCAGCCTCTGTCGCTTTCAACCTGCGTTGATAGTCATATTCTTCATACATCCTTGTGGCAATACAAATCGCCGAAAAAATCAGGGAGCATACCAAGATGGCAACAAACACTTGAGGCGCTAAGATCGCCACACCCATCACCCCCATGTAGAGATAAAGCCCATCAACTACCCCCCCATATGCCGCCGAAAGCAATCCTTTCACACATAATGCGTCAGATTGTCTTTGAATCCCTTTTCGAAAGACTGCCACCACATCATCATTTATAAATTTTAAAGAATGAATAGCCACCACAGCGTTCGTGTTGGCCGTTTGCTGCTCTTTTCGAGCGCTTTTCATTTGACGATACCAAATGCGGTTTGCCACAGATAAGACTCCGAGGCATAGCCCAAAAGGAACGACCAGATGTTGTAAATTTTGGCCCGCCAGAGTCCCAAATGCCTGCAAGGAACTCCGGATCCCTTTGTAAGCATTTTTCAACCCCTTCATCGTGTCACGAAAATAAGGCCAGAGGAGAACAACATAGCGATTGAAAGCCGCACCATCATCCGCTTTGACGATATTGGCAATCATAGATAAAGCGAGGATAGCAACCGTTTCGGTCGCAGAAATGATGATCCCACCCGGCGTCGTCATCCAATCGTGCATATCATCCGCAGACGTGAGCGTTTGATTAGCCTGAGAAACATCAAACGCATATTTTATTGTACTGTAAGACAGACTTAAGCCATCCAAAGCACCATAAATCGCATAGATAAAGGCAGCTTCATGCAGCCATTTAGCCCAACGAAAATTTGCTTCTTCAAATTGTTTAAAGGCTGCTTTTTTCGGACTGATTTTAACAGAAACGGCACGGTGTGGAGAATTTAATTCCTTGATGACCGTAGAAGAAAGATCATCCGTAGCTAGCTCGGGCGGGTTAGATTTACGCGTGTTCGGCATGCGTATCACAATTCATCGGCTAAGATGAAGCGAATTCTACCTGCTCACTCGTAAATTGTCCAGCACCAATGGCCAAGTTATAGGAATTATGGGTGAAGAAAACGCCGGTGCGATCATATTTTTTTCGTATCATCCTCTGGTCCATCAGAGTAACGGGTTTTGATGTTCATCCAGAATTGCTGGCCAAGTTAAGTTTTTACATGCCGTTGTGTCCAAGTCCAAATAAATGCTTTCGATTCCGTCATCACTGTGTAATAATGCGGCACTTTTCGTAACACCCCATCATCTTGGACAATACACATGTTTAGAACGATCTCTCCCAAAATTCAACAAACATCCACTGAAAGGGTTGCCGGTGCTCCGCCAGAGACTCATAGCCATGTAACACTCGTAGAAGTTGACATCGTACACCAGTTAAATCAACTACTAGAGGGGTTGGCCTCGCTTACATCAGGACCTAGATTGCGAGAGAAGAAGGTGCAAGATCTCCTCCTAGCTTGGGTAAATTGGGTTCATGAAAATTATACAAAACTTGCTGAAGATGCGCCCGAAAAAACGCTCGAATTTATGATTGAATTGCTTAAAAAAGCAAAAATCTCTACCACAAAATGGATCGTCACCAATATATTACAAAACCTTTTTGAGAGCGACGCGCTCACTACATCGGCTTTGAGCCTACGACATATCCCTCTTTTTATAGACATGCTTCGAACGAAAGATCTCCCCCTTCTTTGTGAAGCATTGATCTTACTCACCAAATTCAGCGCTATTAAAGCATTAGACGAAGTCCTCACAGACAAGATATTACCCCTGGTGACCACTGATTTTTTTGCCGATTTGGTAGAGCACCCCAAAGAAGGGATCGCTGTGCCAGCGCTTGTGATCTTCTCGAATTTAAGCAGCTTTAAAATAAATCGAGGCCCCATCGGTCAAAGTAGGGCTTTTATAAGCCTTCTGAAGCTATTAAGCAGTCCAAATGAGACAATTCTATTACGCGCCGTCATCACTTGCAGCCATATGAGCGTTGAGACAGACTCTCACTTGGTCATGCTAAAAGCTTCCGCATTGCAAAAGCTTATGGCTCTTTTAAATAGCACTAATCCAGAGATTGCCCTTCGAGCCATCGTAACCCTTAGCAATCTTGCCAATACTCAAGCTATCCAGAAAAATTTTAGGAATAAAACACATCTGGAAGCCTTACTGGGGAAGCTAAAATCAAGTATTACAGGAATAAACTCCCATCTGATCCGCACGTTAGCCTTACTCTCCCAAGACGATATCATCGCCAAATTGATCCATGAATTAGGCGGACTCCGTATCATCACGCTTGAGCTGCGAAAAAGAAATCACGAAAACTCAAAACATCTCCTCAGTATTTTAAACCATCTTTCCATTAAATTGGCCGATTTACCACTCTTCATCGATACGGGTATCATCCCCTTTTTAATCACCCTATTGAAAATTCCAGCATTCGAACATAAAGAATCTATTTTAACAACTCTGTCTAATTTATTGTTTAATAAAAGCTGCAGATCAGTGGTAGTATTATGTGATGTTATTCCTTTATTGTTTCAAACCCTCGAGGACTCTTCTCTTGAGATTCGAAGATATGGAGCACTCAGTATTGCCCGCTTGACAGAGGACCTTGAAACATTGCCATTGATGCAGGACCCTAAGAAAATCGATCAATTGCTTAAATTGTTACATGACGAAGATCAGATGATTTGTACCGTCACAACCGCCGCCATTGCACAATTAGCAGCCTCTGAAGAGATCACTCTCATGATAGGGAGACAAGGGGGGATAGCCATGCTCATGACACTTGTTTCATCAACCAACACGACGATTTCTCATCAAGGTCTTTTATCCCTCGCGGCCCTTATGTCCCATGAGGAAAACAGAAAAGAGCTGATCAACATCAATGGTCTACCTTACCTAATGGACCTCTTAAAAAGCGACGATACGACCTCGGTTCATTTTGCCCTCCAAGTACTTGTACCCATAGCGAGCGACGATAAAAACTCAGCCATTCTCCTCAAACATGGTGCTATCGAACGCCTAGATCTCATCACTCGCTCTAAGGATGAAGAAGATTGCACAGATGCGAGAGCTATTTTAGCGAAACTGTGGGTCTTACAAAATCAATTGGCCGAGCCACCCCAACAACCCGTCAAACCACCGAAAGATTTACCTCGAAAACATGCCCCATCTATCCACCATCTCCCATTCTTTACCCCTCCTCCAAGCGCAACTTCATGGACATATACTCCTCGACTGACCCCTCGAGAAAAAGGATTCACCTCAGAAGTGGAACAATTGACCTTAGCATTAAGCGATAAACATCAAGCCATCTCACGCTTGCACGATGAAACAGAAAGGACAAGAGCCACCATTGAAACACTTCAGATGCGGATTGAGGAACATCAGGCCCGAGCCTCATCAAAATATAGCATTGTTGTCAGCGAGCGAGACGCGCTCATAAGTGGGCGTGATAGGATATTGACAGAGCTCGATGAAGCCAAGAAGCATGTGAGCGCATCAGGCCATAGCTTGGGGGATATTTCAGACGAGGCAGCGATTTTATGGGCAGCAAGGGTTTGTGCCAGCATTTCTACCAACGAAGAATGTCGTGACATGTTGACTCGATTAGGCTTCATCCCCTTCCTAGCGAAACAATTACAGCATGAAGCAAACGATCAAACCTTGGCCGCTTGTTTGTACGCTCTGATAAATCTGACAAACAATGAAATAAGCTTAGAACTTTTGCTCAAGACGTGTGACATTGACCGCTTAATTTCCTTATGTAGTCATCCTCTCTTAATCGTTAAAAATGGTGCCGCAGGCCTCTTGGCGAGGGCTGCCTTTTATCCGACTTATCAAGATATCCTCATGGAAAAAGGGGCCTTAACCCCGATCATTGAATTGGTTCGGCTAGAGGTGATGGATAAAAGAGTCAATGGCCAACTGATTTTTGCGGTATGGGCCCTTTCTTTTTTTGCCTATTTTGAACCCAGCAGAACCTGGATTGAAAAAGCTGATGGGATCGACCTATTAACGTCATTGGTCAATCACCCCCATGCCAATCTTCGGCTATATGCAGAAAACGCACTGCTTCCTTTGTTTCCATCGTTCATCAGTCTCCTCAAAACGAATTCGACCAAGGCATCTTACCATCATGCCCTCGAAAAGATGCTGCAAAGGCTTCACCTAGATGAATCCTCTCGAGAATTATTAACAGTGGATTGGACTCAGATCTTATCAGAGGTAGCGAAGATAAAAGAGTTACCCCACCAACTTTGCAGTTTAGCAACTCAGCTGATGGAGCTATCGATGCAAAGGGAGAGTACGTCCTTGGCGTTTTCATGAGGGGGGACATACGGTTCTGTCTAAACGCCACACATTTAGATCTGCGATGCTTTCAGACTGTGCCTTATCAAACAAATCTGCTAGGATCAACATCATGATGCCATTTTAGAGAGGGTTTGATGCGGTTTTTTGTTGTTTTCTTTCTTTTTTGTTCATCGTTCCCAGGAAATGCTATGACAAATCATGAAAAAATCATCTTTGGCTTTATTGAAAAAGCAACTTTAGTGAGTAGGCAACTCACCTTATCAGCAAAACTTGATACAGGAGCCAAATCAGCCTCATTAAACGCCAAAAATATCAGTGAAACGACAGTCGATGGTAAGCCCTATCTCAAATTCATAGTGCCCAGCAAAGAAGGAGACATTTCTTTTCAATGTGAGCACGTCGGCGAAGTCAACATCAAAGTTCGCGCTGGGGAGGTCAACCTAAATCCATTACTCCGAAAATCCATTCAACGCCCTGTCGTACTCATGCGAATAAAACTAGGAAATCAAGAACGCCTGATTCGTGTTAACCTAACCAATCGCAAACGTTTCATATACCCTTTGCTCTTGGGAAGAGAAGCCATCATTGCTTTTGATGGCATCATCGATCCAAGCTTAAAATATACCTTTAAAGTCGACCGCAAGAGGTCGCTATGAAATCCACTCAACGTCATTTGTACGGCCTAATCATCTCCTTGTTTGTGATAGGCATGGCTCTTTTTTCGTATCGCCACTTCATTTTGGATGTACCACTCACCGAAAGCGAAATGGTCAACAGCTGGATGATTGAGGCTAATCTTCGCTTTGTGGCTGAAAAAAATATGCCGGTTAAGGCAAGCTTCGCCATTCCTTATATGCCGCCCTATTTTGCAATTCTTGATGAATATTTTATCTCACACAACTATGGCGTTACAACCAGCATCAACGGCTATAATCGTCGTGCAGTATGGTCTCTTCGACGAAGCTCCGGTCCCCAATCACTATATTATCGCGCTATTTTTCGTGAAACCGAAAACAATGAAGCTTCTCTTCCCAAACCCCATCTCCCAAAACCCGAACCCATGGCTGAAAATATCAAAACAGCTGTCGATACCATCATCGGGCAAGCTCGGCAATCATCAGCAGATATCCAAACCTTTGCGCAGAGCACCATCAAAGAACTCAACAAAAAAGATGGAAATGCCAAGCTTTTGGTGGGCGAGTTCAATGATCTCAATGTCATTAACGCGACCATTATGGTGTTAAACCAAGCCAAAATTTTTGCCACACCCGTACAATGCATCCATCTGGAGCGCCAAAATAAAGCAGAATTCAAATTATTCGTTGCCGTTTATAATGGGAAACTGTGGGATTATATCAACCCCAGAACAGGCATTTCAGGTCTGCCCAAAGACTTTCTAATTTGGCAATATGGCCAAGATCCCATGTTTCATTTAGAAGGTGGCAAAAAACCACAATTCACGTTCACTGTATCACGGACCCCCATCAATGCATTGAGCCTCGCGAAGGTTCGCGGGGTGCAAACCGAATCTCAAATGTTGCGTTTTTCCTTATTACAACTGCCCGTCAATGTGCAAGAAACTTATAAAATCTTGTTGACTGTACCCATTGGTGCTTTCATTATTTTACTGTTACGTAACTTCATTGGGCTCAGCACATTTGGAACGTTCATGCCCGTATTGATAGCTTTAGCCTTTCGTGAAACAAATGTCATCTGGGGCATCTTTTTATTCACATTCATCGTCTCTTTTGGACTTTTGGCACGGTTTTATTTGGATGGATTGCGCCTGCTCTTAGTCCCAAGACTCGCAGCCATTCTCACCGTCGTGATTTTGTTGATGATTTTGATCAGTGTTCTTTGTCAAAATCTCGGCCTCGAATCAGGTCTTTCTGTCGCCTTATTTCCCATGGTCATTCTCACCATGACCATTGAACGCATGTGCATCACATGGGATGAGCGAGGGGCATATATGGCTATAAAATCTGGCGTTGGCAGCATCGTTGCTGCGGTCATCTCTTTTTGGGCCATGAATTACCCACCCATGCAATATTTGGTTTTCGCCTTTCCTGAACTCTTGTTGGTCTTGCTCGCCCTCATTTTATGGTTTGGTCAATATCGAGGGTATCGCCTCTTCGAGCTGTTCCGCTTCAATGCCTTAGCAAGGAAGGCGTGATGTGGCGTATTTTTTCTCGTTTGAAAAAGGGTGGGGTCTTAAGCATCAATCAAAGAAACAGTGATTATGTTCTACGCTATAACCGACGCCTGCTTTACCCACTGGTCGATGACAAGCTGAAAACAAAACGTCTCGCATTACAAGCAGGCATCGCGGTACCGCCTCTTTATGAGCTGATCGATTCAGAGCACCAGATCAGAAAACTGGAAGAAATCCTAGCACCCTACTCTGATTTTGTCATCAAACCCGCCAGAGGAGCGGGAGGAGATGGGATCATTGTCATCTCAGAAAAAGTATTAGGACGCTATCGCCAAATCAATGGCAGATTAGTAACCCTTCAAGAATTGAGCTATCATCTTTCCTGTTTGCTGTCTGGGGCCTACAGTTTAGGGGGCCATCCTGATTATGCCATCATTGAACATCGGGTCATTGTTGATCCTGTGTTTGCAGATGTCAGTTACGAGGGCGCTATTGGCATCGGCGTCAATATTGCGACAGGCCTGACCCTCGGCGGCGTCTTTCATAATGAAACCATAGATGTTCACCCAGACACCCTCAAACCCATCGTAGATATTCAAGTCCCCTTTTGGGACAAGATTCTAGAAATCGCTGCCAGTTGCTATGAATTAACAGGCTTAGGCTATTTGGGCGTAGATATCGTACTCGATAAAGTCCATGGTCCACTCATGTTAGAGCTCAACGCAAGACCCGGTTTGAATATTCAAATCGCCAATCGAGAAGGCGCCTTATCACGCTATCGCACCATCGAAGCCCATGCCGCTTTAGGCAAAGAACCCATCCACTCCCGCGTGGCGTTCAGCCAACAACAATTTGCAAAAGGCATTTAAAGGGAAACGTGGTGTCGTCAGTTATGTATTAACGCACCAACCCAAATCCTTTGACTGGCGACAACGCGGTGCCAAAATTCATCCTTGGAAGTTTGCACCAAAAGAAGTCCTCACCTCCGCTTGCGAATTATTGAATCAAATCATATCACTCAATGTGACCTGATCATTTGGTGCAATTGAACTTTACACATCCATAGCTTGCTCCATCAAGAACCGTTTCAACGGCAGCATATGGTCGCATGTCCATAGTCCGAGACCGCGGAGAGCGGCCACTGGCGTAAGTGGGCTTGCGAAAAGTGTTTTCAACCCGCCCATCAAGGCAATCATTTGCCAAACCTTCGCTTTTCGTTGACGCTGATACGCCTTGAACACTGAATTGGACCATACGGCAGTCTTGCTGGAACCTGATGCAGCGAGCCAGGCCTTCAAATCAGCCAACCCTAGATTTAATCCAAGACCTGCCAAGGGATGAATGGTATGCGCCGCATCGCCCATCAATAGCCAATGAGGACCACTGTAGGCATTCGCATGGCGCATATGTAATGGAAAAACGTGGCGTTGATCCATCACCTCACAGGTCCCCAATCTGCGTTCAAACGCTTCCGTGATTTGTGCTGAAAAGGTCTCGTCCGAGCTATCCATCAACGTTTGGGCTTTCGCTGCGCTGACAGACCAAACGATGGAGCATTGGTGGGCGTTAGTTAAGGGTAAAAACGCTAGAGGCCCCTCGGTTTGAAATACTTGGGATGCGGTGTTTTGATGGGGTAGCTTTGTCTGAACTCGCGTGATGATTGCATTTTGATGATATGGCCACTGGGTAATGGAGACGCCAAGCAACGCCCTCGTAGCAGAGTTCGCGCCGTCCGCCACCATCAATACCTTGCCTGTCCATGAATGAACCCCATCACTGATGCTTAATCCCTCTTTTGTTTCTTCCACACATTGTACGCGACACTCGGAAAAAACGGTGATATTTTCTTCCGCTATTTTTTTCATCAAGGCCTGTTTCACCACTGATTCTTCAAGGATGGTTCCCAATCGCGAGCAGCCACTCATTCTGGCGTCAAAATCAATATGTGCCCCACTTGCTGCATCCCAAACATGCATTTTTTGATAAGGAGACATCCTCGTTTCATCGATGTTTTCCCAAACCCCTAAGGATTGAAATAGGGATTGTGAGGCATGATTGATGGCATACACTCGAGCATCCAACTTATCGATATCAACAGCCCAACGGCCCGCATCCATCAAAGCCACAGAGTAGCCTCTCTGACTCATCGCCAATGCGGCACTTAAACCCACAATGCCTGCACCAACCACCATCACATCAAACGATTGCATCTTCATCGACTCATTCCCAATGGAATACCACACACAAGATCAGCAAGGATCCTCATCACATGAATCACAAAAACTGCTCCACCGTCTCTCGAGTGATGAAAATGACTTCTTCGGCCGTAGGATAAGCGGCATAGAAAGCGCTCAGTGCTTTTTCATGCCGCTCTAAAGGATTGTCCCAAGTCACTTGATACGGCGTGATGACATTCCCTTGAAGCGTCACAAAATCAACTTCGCCCTGATGAGTTTCTTGCCAATAAAAAACACGTTCATGAGTTTGTTTTAAGCGTAAATAAACCAATATTTCTAAGCTTTTCCCTAAATCTCGCCCTCTGGTGTTCGTGACGGCATAACGAAGACCTGGATCAACGGGATAGTATTTTTTTTGGCGACTCATTTGCTTTTTTTCTGAGAAGGCAAAATAAGGACAAGAAAACAACAGATAAGCTTGTTCACAGGCCTCTAAATAGGTTTTGACGGTATCTACTGTTAAATCGGTCACTGCAGCGATTTTTCTAAAACTCAGTTCGGAACCACAGGCATCAAACGTCATTTTAGCAACCTGTTTGATGGCCTCAGGAGAGCGTGCACGCACTCGTTTCAGGACGTCTCGCAAAATGATGTCATTGAAATATTCTTGTAATAACTGATGGGGATGTTCATACAAAATGGGCCGAGGAAAGCCCCCCGTTATCAAATAATCTTCAAACGATTTCTCGGGGCATAAGGATTGAAACTCAGGCCAAGAAAAAGGAAATAATTCAATGGTGATGTGGCGACCTGTCAACGCCGTGCCAAACTCACCACTTAGCAATCGTGAGTTAGAGCCTGTGATGATAAAATAATTAAAACGAGAGCGCTCAAGTTGGGTATGCAACCACTTCTCCCATCCATCAACATTTTGAATCTCGTCAAAGAAAAAATAACACGGCGTATCATAAGAAAAGTCTTTCCTTGCAAGTTCGACCACGCGACTGAGTAAGCGGTGATCCAGATCATTCATCAAACGCGGATCTTCAAAATTACAATAATAGCACTGTGGCAAAGGTAATTGATAACGCTCAGGAAATTGCATCAACAAGGTTGACTTACCACCTCTTCGAACACCCTGTATGATTAAGACTAGATCAGGGTGAAGCTGGCTGGGAAGCTGAACCTCTCTCGTCAACCCACTGACAGGCGGTGTGAGCCAAAAACTCCAGTCTTTGATGATTGTTTTAAGAAATTGATGTTCAATCACAATAAGAACACCCGATGAATAGGACAATGCTGTCTAATTTAATCGACAGGACTTAGTGTGTCAAGTTCAGTGGACAAGAACGATGGCTTCTCCAATGGAATACCACACACAAGATCAGCCGGGATCCCTCCAAAACCTGAGGTATAGCGTTTCAACATATTTTTAAGCAACTGAAAATGATCTAACATCACCAATCCCGCACCTCGAAGCGTTGATAAGCCCGGCATATGACATGAATAGAGCGTTATCAAACCATCGGTGAACCCCGTAATGACACGCTGATCATGGCAACGCGCATTTTGATAATTTGTGAGCATCTCTGTAGAAAATCCGTCATTGACAAGGCATTGTGCCAATGTGGCCACATCTCGCAAGCCTAAATTAAACCCTTGACCTGCAACTGGGTGTAAAGTATGAGCGGCATTGCCAACAAACACCACCCTATTTTTCACGTGTTGTGACATCGTCACTTGTCTCAGTGGAAAAACAACCCGCTGCCCTACTTTAACCAATCGTCCTAATCGATACCCAAACACCTGCTGCAACTCACTTAAAAAAGCAGCCTCAGAACTTGCCATCAATCGGGAAGCATCCTTTGGCCGCAACGCCCAGACCATCGACGCTCTCTGATCCGTCATGGGTAACAAAGCAAGCGGACCAGACGAGGTGAAACGTTCATAAGCTTGGTTCTGATGAGCCCTCGCCAAGCCAATATTGGCCACGATCGCATGTTGCTCATAGTCTTTCATTTGAGTGGCTAAACCACACCATCGACGAACTGTTGAATCTGCGCCATCGGCCGCAACAATGAGGCGCGCCTGCAACGTCTTTTCACCCTCTGGAGTAAGAAAAGTAGCCACACCCTCGGCTTCATCTAGTTTGATGAGTTCGGCGGGGGCCAGCAGTTGCTCGTGAGGTAGCTTGCGATGTAGCGCGCGATGGATGTGCTGCATTTCCACAACATGTCCCAAAGGGCTTTTATCTTTGTTCTCTATATGCGCTCTGCCAAAAACAGATTGTTCAGAGACATGAATGGTGTCAATGGGCGTGGCATAGGGTTCCAACAGAGGCCAAAGATGTAACCTATTAAGAATGTTCACGCTCGCCGGTGATAAGGCCAGAGAGCGCGCATCGAAATCAGCGCGGATCTTATCAGCAAACGGCTTCACTTCTACCAACAACGTCTGATAGCCCAAATGGCTGAGGGCCACCATGAGCGTGGCTCCTGTTAGCCCCCCACCTACAATAAGAACATCAACTTGGGAATCAGTCACGAAGGATTGCCTCAATCTCATCGACTTCCACAGCCAGCCCGCTAGATAACGTTTCTGAGCCGTTTTCAGTCACCACAATATCATCCTCAATTCGCACACCGATCCCTAACCAGCGGGGATCAACACCAGGCTGGGAAGGGCTGATATAGATCCCTGGTTCGACGGTAAGCGTCATGCCAGGCTTAAGAGGGCGCCATTTGCCCATGACTTTATAAGATCCACTATCATGCACATCAAGGCCCAACCAATGGCCTGAAGTATGCGTATAAAAAGGTTTGTAGGCCTCCTCTTCGACGAGTTCAGCCACAGAACCCTTTAACACCCCTATTTCAACCAAACCAGCAGTGATTTTTTGAACGATGGTCTTTTGCACCTCATCCCATAAACAACCGGGCTTCACAAGCGCAATACCCGCCTTTTGCGCAGAAAGGACCAATTCATAGATCACTCGTTGTTCAGCACTGAAACGTCCATTGACAGGAAAAGTCCGGGTGATGTCTGCGGCATAATTTTCAAACTCACCGCCCGCATCGACCAAGACCAAATCACCTGAATTTAAGGATTGATTATTGTCGGTATAATGCAAAACACAAGCGTTACTTCCAGAAGCCACGATAGGATCATAAGCAACACTCCGACACCCTCCCCGAAAAAACTCATACATGAGTTCAGCTTCTAATTGATACTCAAAGGAAGCCTTAGGCGTTGCTCTCATTGCACGCTGATGGGCCGCCACTGAAATCTCTACCGCACGGCGCATCAACGCAAGTTCAGCCTCACTTTTCATAAGCCTCATCTCACCGAGAATGGGCGCCAAATCAGTGAACCCTGAAGGCCCTTCAACCCCTCGACGCGCTTGACCAACCACGACAGTCCACGCATTCATAAGCCGATTTTCCAAAACTGGGTGGCGACCAAATGAGAAAAAAACGGTTTTTTTCCCTGCTAGTAGCTCAGGTAAACGATCACCAAGGAGCTCAAAAGAAAAGGCCGCATCAACTCCCAAAGCGCGAGGTGCGTCTTCTTGCCCTAATCGACGACCAGTCCATTGCTCAGCAGTCGGTTCACGTGGACGATTGAATAAAATGCTTTCACTTCTCGCCCCAGAAGTTATCAATAGCAGACAGTCAGGCTCATTGAAACCTGTCAAATAATAAAAATCACTGTCTTGGCGAAATCGATAATGACTGTCCCCATTCCGCAAAGAGTCCCTTGCGGAAGGCACCACAGCAAGACACTCCCCTGGAAGGCAAAGCGCCAGATCCTTCCGCCTTTTTTGATATTCTTTTTGTGTGATCATCATCTTGATCCTATTCTATTTGGGGTAACAAGCTGTTATGGGCTTGATCCAAATGTTTGTGATCTGGCGAAGCATCAGTTGGATCATTTAAAAAAAAATATTACTTAGGATCGGGCTCCTAAAGAGGTTCAATTTCTAATGCGGTAACATTTTGCAGCCCTCTAGGTAGGCGGTGGCCTCTGCGACCTCTTTCCCCTTGGAAGTGTGCCAAATCAGCGGTTTTCAATGTGAAGTGTCGCTTGCCTGCTCTCACAATCAGCGCATCCAGTGAAGTCATCAATTGCAGATCAATCACCACCTCTTCTCTTGCGGCGGCTTTGAGGCTTGGAATGTGAATCAGTTTATTGCCTTTCCCTCGTGACAGTTTGGGTAATTCATCCGCTGAAAAAACCAACAATCGGCCCATGTTGGTGACACAGGCTATCTGCTGGTTCTCTTTCGATGATACCAGGCGTGGTGGCAGAATTTTTGCGTTGGCTGGGCATTTAAGACAAGCTTTGCCATTACGGTTTTTAACATACAAATCTTTTAATTGGGTTAAAAACCCGTAGCCCGCATCCGTAGACAAAACAACCCAATCCTCAGGATCGCCACTGATCATGGCCGCAAATGAAACCCCTTCTGCAGGATTTAGTTTCCCAGTCAAAGGCTCACCCTGACCCCGCGCCGAGGGCAAAACATGTCCAGGCAGGGTATACACCTTCCCCTCATCATCTAAAAAGATGACCTGTTGATTGCTCCGCGCATTCGTTTGCGCTTTAAATTCATCACCTGATTTATAGCCTAGCTCACGTCCATCCACATCATAACCTTTACCTGCCCGAACCCACCCTTTCTGCGATAACACAACCGTGATAGGTTCATTTGGCAAGATATCTTCTTCTTTTAAGGCTTGCGAATCTTCTCGCACCATCAATGGGGAACGCCTGACATCACCAAATAAATCTCTGTCAACAATGATTTCCTCTTTCACCAAATGTCGCAAACGCTGCTCGGAAGCTAAAATATGTTGCAAATGATCCCGCTCTTGGCTTAGTTCGTCGTGTTCGCCTCGCAATTTGATCTCTTCCAGCCGTGCCAAATGGCGCAATTTCATTTCAAGAATAGCATCGGCCTGGATCTCCGTGAGACGAAAAGCCTCCATCAAAGCCATTTTAGGACTCTCTTTCTCGCGAATGATTCTGATGACTTCATCGATATTCAAATAAGCAATCAATAATCCTTCTAAAATATGAAGCCTATCCAGGACTTTATCCAAACGATATTGCAATCTTCTTTTCACGGTCGAGAGTCTGAAAGTGAGCCACTCTTGTAAAATGGTGACGAAATTTTTGACCCGGGGCTTACCGTCCAAACCTATCATATTAAAATTAACACGATAACTTCTCTCTAGATCGGTCGTCGCAAAAAGATGTGACATCACCCCTTCCACATCCACCCGATTAGACCTCGGAATAATCACCAGACGAGTAGGGTGCTCATGGCAAGACTCATCTCGCAAATCCTCAATCATGGGCAATTTTTTTTGTTGCATCTGTTGTGCAATTTGCTCAATAATCTTGGCGCCAGAGACTTGATAAGGGAGTGCGGTGATGACGATGTTATGCTTTTCAAGCGTGTAGACAGCGCGCATTCGAATCGAACCTGTGCCTGTTTCATACATCGTACGTATTTGACTTGGTGGGGTAATGATCTCAGCGCTCGTTGGGAAGTCTGGTCCTTTGATATGCTGCAATAAATCATCAAGATGGGATGTAGGATGATCCAACAAATGAATACAAGCATTGGCGACTTCTGTCAGTTGATGCGGCAAAATATCTGAAGACATGCCCACCGCAATCCCGGTTGCCCCATTCAACAACACATTGGGCAATCGAGCGGGTAGAAGTGAGGGTTCTTCAAGGGTTGCATCAAAATTATCGACCCAATCCACGGTCCCAAACTGTAATTCACCCAACAAAACATCAGCATAAGCAGACAGTCTGGCTTCAGTATAACGCATGGCCGCAAATGACTTAGGATCATCCGGTGATCCCCAGTTTCCTTGCCCATCCACAAACGGATATCGATAAGAAAAAGGTTGGGCCATCAGCACCATGGCCTCATAACACGCTGAATCCCCGTGAGGATGAAATTTACCAAGCACATCACCGACCGTGCGAGCTGATTTTTTATGTTTGGATGTCGATTTCAGACCCAACTCAGACATAGCATAGACAATGCGCCGCTGCACGGGCTTAAGGCCATCTGTCACGTGGGGGAGTGCCCTATCTAAAATGACATACATCGAGTAATCAAGGTATGCCTTTTCCGTGAATTCTGTCAGCGGTTTACGCTCTGTTGCTTGGTTCATCACTAGCTCGTATTAAAGTTAATTTTCTTGCTTAGGAACGGTCTCTATGACATCTTTATAATCAGATTGCTTGTGTGAATAACTTTTGCTATTTTTTTACATACCCTTAAATCAAATTCGATAACCAATTGATTTTAATAGATTAATCGAGATAAAACGGGCTCCGTATTTTACCCATCCTGTGGATAACTTTGTGGAACAATTCAACAAACACTTCTTTTACTGGATGAAACGTCTTCGTGTCCCAGCCCAACTGTTAAGGATCGAGAGCGACCACAGGTTAGACCTATTTCAACATTTTGCGAGCTTTCTGGATAGCACGAATTTGAGCAACCGCACGCGCTAGTTCGACAGCGGCAACAGAATAATCGAGCTCAGCGCCCTTATTGGCGATCATTTCTTCGGCACGAGCTTTCGCAGCAATAGCCGCTGCCTCATCGAGTGTGTCCGCACGCATGACAACATCTGCAAGAACGGTGATATAAAAGGGCTGGATCTCTAACATGCCCCCTGAGACATAATAAAGCACTTCGTCGCCCCCAGGTAGCGTAACACGAATTTCACCTGGCTTTAAAACCGTTAATAATGGTGCATGTCCCGGCGTGATGCCGATTTCACCCAGCTCTCCGGTCGCGACGACCATTTCTACAATTCCTGAAAAAATCTCATCCTCAGCGCTGACAATGTCCAAGTGTGTTGTTATAGCCATGTCAGACTGCCTCATAGAGTTTTCGCTTTGGCAACAGCTTCATCGATGTTACCCACCATGTAAAAGGCCTGTTCCGGCAACTCATCGTACTCACCTGCCAAAATGCCTTGAAACGCCTTAATCGTGTCTTTCAGGGAGACATATTTTCCGGGAGAGCCGGTGAATACTTCCGCAACGAAGAAAGGTTGTGACAAGAAGCGCTGAATTTTACGTGCTCTTGACACAAGACGTCTATCGTCTTCAGACAACTCATCCATACCAAGAATGGCAATGATGTCTTTCAATTCTTTGTAACGTTGTAGGGTTTGTTGTACACGGCGTGCTGTATCGTAATGTTCCTGTCCTACAACCAAAGGATCCAGCTGACGTGACGTCGAATCTAAAGGATCCACTGCTGGATAAATCCCAAGCTCCGCAATTTGTCGTGACAACACAACCGTTGCGTCCAAATGTGCAAACGTGGTGGCTGGCGAAGGATCGGTCAGATCATCCGCTGGCACATAAACCGCTTGAATAGAAGTGATAGATCCTGTTTTAGTCGATGTGATTCGTTCTTGTAACATCCCCATTTCTTCAGCCAAAGTCGGTTGATAGCCCACCGCTGACGGCATCCGCCCGAGCAACGCAGACACTTCAACTCCCGCTAAAGTATAACGATAAATATTATCGATGAAGAGTAACACATCTCGCCCTTCGTCTCTGAATTTTTCTGCCATGGTCAAGCCTGTTAGCGCGACCCGCAAACGGTTACCAGGGGGCTCATTCATTTGTCCATACACTAGGGATACCTTATCAAGAACATTAGAATCTTTCATTTCATGATAAAAGTCATTTCCCTCTCGCGTACGTTCACCCACACCTGCAAACACAGAATACCCGCTATGCTCGATGGCGATGTTTCGAATAAGCTCCATCATGTTAACGGTTTTACCAACGCCCGCACCACCGAAAAGACCGACCTTACCGCCCTTAGCAAAAGGACACAGCAAATCAATCACCTTAATGCCCGTTTCCAACAATTCTTGACTTCCCGCCTGTTCGGCATAACTGGGGGGCGCGCGGTGAATTGACCAATGCTCTTCCGCGTCAATGGGTCCCGCATCATCAACAGGTCGGCCCAACACATCCATAATTCGACCTAGCGTTTTTTTACCCACTGGCACTTGGATGGGCTCGCCAGTATTTTTTGCCTGAACGCCACGCTTCAAACCGTCGGTTGTACCCATAGCGATGGTACGAACGACACCATCACCCAATTGTTGTTGTACTTCAAACACCAAATCGTTGTCGACCAGCAATAACGCATCTTTGATATTTGTGACCGCATCTCGAGCAAATTCCACGTCAACGACCGCACCAATTACTTGTACCACTGTTCCTAAGCTCATCATCTACCCTCTTTATATAGCGGCTGCACCACCGACAATTTCCGCCAATTCTTGTGTGATTGCGGCTTGTCGGGCTTTGTTATACGCCAATTGAAATTCTTTGATCAAATCCCCTGCATTATCTGTCGCGCTTTTCATAGCAATCATTTTAGCCGCTTGCTCACAAGCTATATTTTCAACCACGGCTTGATATACCTGCAACTCCATGTATCGCTCCAATAATTCATCGAGCAATTCTTTAGCATCGGGCTCATAGATATAATCCCAATGATGCCCCAGGGATTGACCATCATTTTCAGACACGGGCAATGGAAGCAGTTGCTTGACAAAAGGCCTCTGTGTCATCGTATTGACGAACTCGTTATAAACGACATGCAGCGCATCAATTTCACCGGCATAAAACGCATCCAACATCACTTTGACGGCGCCTATCAAGTCCTTAACCCCTGGCGTATCCCCCAAATGATCGACAGACGCAATCACACGGCCACCCACGCGTTTAAAGAAAGCTTGTCCTTTGCGACCTATCACACACAATTGGACCTCTTTGCCCTCTGCGTGCAGTGGACGCATAAAAGCAACAGCCTCACGTAACAAATTCGCGTTCAAGCCACCACATAGGCCTCTGTCAGAGGTCACCACAATCATGCCCACGCGCTTTTGTTCACGCACTTTCATAAACGGGTGGTGATATTCGGAGTTAGCTCGAGCAATGTGTTTGACCACATCATAGATCTTCGTAGCATAGGGTTTTGATGCGCGCATTCTTTCTTGTGTTTTACGCATCTTGCTCGCGGCCACCATTTCCATTGCTCGAGTGATTTTTCGAGTATTTTGAATACTCGCAATCTTCGTTCGGATTTCTCTTGCACCAGCCATACGTTTACTTCACCTTAGTTTGACGTGATTATACTGTGCGTGATCTATGACCGCGCAGAGTATAGTTACCAACTGCCTGTTTTTTTGAACTCTGTCACCGCATCGGATAATGCCGTCTCGATGGCCTCATCATAACTGCCGGCTTTGTTGATTTTACTCATCAAGGCCGCATGGGTGCTGTGCATATACCCTTGCAATGCCGCTTCAAACGCACTAATTTCAGGCACCGGCACATCATCCAAAAAGCCTTTGTCCGCAGTAAATAAGGAAAGTGCCATTTGTGCTACAGAAAAGGGTGAATATTGCTTTTGCTTCATCAATTCTGTGATCCGCTGGCCACGTTCCAGCTGCCTTCGAGTAACATCATCTAAATCTGAGGCGAATTGAGAAAAAGCTTCCAATTCACGAAACTGCGCGAGAGCAAGCCGTGTACCACCTCCTAATTTTTTCATGATTTTGGTTTGAGCGGCCCCGCCAACGCGTGATACCGACAAACCAGAATTAATCGCAGGCCGAACGCCTGAATTGAACAAATCCACATCAAGAAAAATCTGCCCGTCTGTGATTGAAATCACGTTGGTCGGTACGAAAGCCGAAACGTCTCCTGCTTGGGTTTCAATGATGGGTAATGCCGTAAGAGAACCCGTCCGCCCTTTGACAGCACCCCCTGTCAGGCGCTCCACTTCAGCCGCATTGATCCTTGCGGCCCGCTCCAAAAGACGCGAGTGTAGATAAAAAATATCGCCAGGATATGCTTCACGGCCAGGTGGACGGCGCAAAAGCAATGAAATTTGACGATAAGCCCAGGCTTGTTTGGTCAAATCATCATAAACAATCAGGGCATTTTCACCGCGTTCCATAAAGTATTCACCCATCGCACAACCTGAATAAGGAGCGATGAATTGCAGCGCTGCTGCATCTGAAGCACCGGCCACCACGACAATGGTGTGCTCGAGTGCGCCATGCTCTTCAAGTTTTCTAACCAAAGACGCAACGGATGAAGCTTTTTGGCCAATCGCAACATAGACACACATCACGCCGGTGCCTTTTTGATTGATAATGGCATCGATAGCAATAGCGGTCTTTCCGGTTTGTCGGTCACCAATGATAAGCTCGCGTTGACCACAACCAATAGGAATCATCGCGTCGATGGCCTTCAAGCCGGTTTGAACGGGTTCGTCAACTGATTTTCGTGCGATAACGCCGGGGGCTACTTTTTCAATGGGCGACAAACCTTCAGCGTTGATCGGACCTTTGCCATCTATCGGTTGACCCAAAGCATCTACCACACGGCCTAAAAGTGCTCGGCCAACAGGCACCTCCAGGATGCGACCTGTACATTTGCCTTTTTGACCTTCAGAAAGACTATCCGCATCACCAAGAATCACGGCACCGACAGAATCTCTCTCCAAGTTAAGCGCCAACCCATACACTCCCCCAGGGAACTCAATCATCTCGCCTTGCATGACATCGGCTAGCCCATGAAGACGAACAATCCCGTCTTTTAAGCTCACGATAGTGCCTTCATTGCGCGCTTCTGAAACGACTTTAAATTGCTCGATTTTATTTCTGATCAATTCACTGATTTCAGATGGATTTAACGCTATTTGTTCTGACATGGACTTTTCCTCTGCATTAAGCTGCCAAATTACTCATAAGTTTATTCAACTGGCCTCGTACGGAACCATCAATCACCAAATCACCGGCTCGAATGACAGCACCACCCAGCAATGATTCATCAATGTTCACATCCAACGTGACGTGTCGCTGCAACCGATGACTCAGAGATTTCATGAGCTTTGTTTGTTCGGTAGTTGTCAACGAAGCAAAACTGCTGACGTTAGCAACCAGTGTTTTTTCGGACTCAGCGCGCAATGTTTCAAATTGGGCAAAAATATCAGGCAACACGAGCAAACGCTTATGATGTGCCAGCAACCCAAGCACATTTTGCAAGATCTTCTTGTCGATGATTTTTTCGGATTTAGCGCACAATGTAAGCAATAGCTCAATTTGCAGGTCAACCGTGGCCGACGGATTGGTAATGAAATGCTGAGCATTAGGATCAAGGACTGTTTGCGCCAAGAGGTGCAATGTCTGAGACCATTCGGACAAGGTTTTTGTTTCAAAAGCCAGGCTAAAAATCGCTTTGGCGTAAGGTCTTGCAATGGTGGTTGAATCTGACATCTCAAATCTCTTCTATCAAGTGATCAAGCAGGGCCCTGTTTGCCTTCTCATCGATTTCACGCATCAATATTCTTTCAGCACCGAGCACCGCGAGTGAGGCCACCTGTTGACGCAAGGTGTCTTTTGCACGATTCACTTCTTGAGAGATTTGCTCATTCGCCATTTTTGCCAACTTTTGTGCCTCAAGTCGGGCATCATCTTTGGCTTCTTCCACTATCGATGCTGCACGTCGATTGGCTTTCTCAATGATGTCAGTGGCCTGAACTTTGGCCTGCTTCATTTCATCCTTCACGCGGTGTTGTGAAAGCTCCAGCTCTTTCCGGCCACGCTCAGCAGCAGCCAAGCCTTCAGCAATTTTTTCTTGCCGCTCTTCTAAGGCCTTCGACAAAGGAGGCCAAACAAATTTCATGGTGAACCAAACAAATGCCCCAAAAACCAGCATTTGTACGACCAAGGTGATGTTAATATCCACGTTTCGTCTCCTTTACAGTTCCCCCGAGAATCAAGAACCCAACTGACTTAGGAAAGGGTTGGCAAAAGTGAAAAACAGAGCAATACCCACGCCAATCATCGTTACGGCATCCAAAAGGCCTGCTACAATGAACATTTTCACCTGCAACATAGGCACCATTTCAGGTTGACGCGCAGAACCCTCAAGAAATTTTCCACCCAACAGTCCAAAACCAATGGCTGTCCCTAAGGCGCCTAACCCTATGAGCAAAGCGACTGCTAAAACCGTCATGCTTTGAACTTGTGCTATTAAACCCACTGCTTGTTGCATAGAAATCCCCTTATTGGATAATTAAAATAGACTAGTGATCTTCATGAGCTAGACTAAGATAAACAATCGTCAACACCATGAAAATAAACGCTTGTAACGTAATGACCAAAATATGAAAAATAGACCAGGCCAACGACAAAATAAATTGCGCCACACCCAGGGTTGCAGCTGTTGTGATAGACGACGATGTTGCATTTAAGGATAGCAATGCTATCAAAATAAAAATCAACTCGCCGGCGTATAAATTCCCAAACAACCGTAAGGACAACGAAATAGGTTTTGCAATCAAGCCCACCAATTCTAACAACAAATTAAAAGGGATAAGAAACGGGGTATTAAAAGGCTTCAAGGTGAGCTCTTTCACAAACCCTTTGACACCCTTTACTTTCAAACTGTAAAAAAAGATAAGAAAGAAAACAGACAAAGACAAGGCGAAAGTTAAATTCAGATCGTTGGTAGGTACTACCTTTAAATAATGCAGCCCCACTAGTTTACCCAATGCCGGCAAAACATCTACGGGAATGATATCCATAAAGTTCATGAGAAAAACCCAGATGAAAATAGTCAGCGCCAAGGGGCCTATCAGATTATTTTTTCCATGAAAACAATCTTTCACCTGATTATCAGCAAACACCAACAACATTTCAGCAAAATTTTGTAACTTACCTGGGATGCCTGTGGTCACGCGGCGAGCACCCATATACAACAGAAGAAGTGCGGCGATCCCCATCAATATTGAGAAAAACAGCGTGTCTAGATTGAGAGTCCAGAAACCACCATCTGAGTTCAGACTCATGGTCTTTAAATTATATGTCAAATAAGTGAGATGATGCTTAATATAGTGCGTATTTGATATCATTTCAGTCACTTTTAGGCCTTTCGTTTATTAAGGGTCGGCAGCGAAATAACTTCCCACTCTTAAGGAAAAAACAATGGAGCAAACCAAATCACCATTTGCACCAGGATGTAGGTCACAAAAAACACCCAGGGAATGATCTGAAAACAGACAAACACCAACGCAAATAGGACAAAGGTCAACAAAAATTTTGCCGCCTCACCCTTATAAAAGCTTGCAACAATGCGACGAGCTGCATGCGCCCCTTGGTAACGGAAGAGCTGTGTTGCAAAATAAGCGTTGGGGACTAGGCTTACCATTCCGCCCAATATCACTGATATGGCCGAGAGTGTTCCAGAACCGACCAGTGCGATGATGGAAATCAGCAGGGTTAAACCCAACTGACAAGCCACAAGCCGTGTCGCTCCTCGTAACCCCTGCTGATTCCCCACATTGCCACCCATCATTTGGCGCGAATTATAATGGATCTGAGATCGATTAGCAAATCTGATGCTATAATTAAATTAGGCGTGCGAACCATGGCCTATTGTTCCAACTTCAGCGTGAGGAAAATAAAATGTCTGAAAAACTGCAGCACACCGCCTGGCGGTTGCATCAACTTATGGTCCATCGATACGATGATGGTTTGCAACACAAACATGATAAACACCACAACCTCTACCGGCATCACTGGCGATCACATCCCGCCCTTCTTACCCTAGAAATTGATCAAGAAAAGAGAATAAATGAGTCAACCGGACAAATTCATCAAATGAATTTAAGAAAAATTCGTAAACGACTAGCTAAAGGTCGCTACCATTGATACAGTATAAGTATCCCTTCAGGTTAGCCACTTCCTGATTGGAAAAGCATCAAACGGCCTAGGGTAACCTGGGCCTTTTATTTTGGTTTATCACTCAAGTGATAATATTTAAATAGCGTCACCACGCGCCGCACCCCATCACATGATCTCGCCATGTGAATCACACGACCCGCTTCACTTGGAATCACATCACCCATGAGGTAAACGATTTGATCGGAAGTCACTACTTTAAATCCATGTGGGTCGATGCTGGAATCTCCTAAAATTTCTCCACGAATTTTGGTGGTGATCCAATGATCCAGTAACTCATTGGTTGACACGGAGCTGATTGACAATTGATCAAACAAACGACGTTTGCCCGGAAGGACTTTGATGCGCTGCATCGCCTCTTGGCGCAAAGCATCTGTTGGCACATGGCCCGCCAACAAAACATCGCCATTGATCACCGCCAAATCAATCAAGCAATCAGGCCCCTTAAAAACTTGATCTTGGTATAAAGCTCGATTTGCTTTGGCTCCCAATTGAAAGTCACTGAGTGTTTTATAGACATTGTGGCGATTGTAAACTAGATTGGCGCCGGTCCATACATCCGTAATACAACCCGTCAACAAAGCAATAGACGCCACCAAACCTAAGGTAACACATCGTGCGAGCCACATCCTTAGCTAATATATTGAAAGAGTTTAACCACCTTGCTCACCCCTTTCACCCCTCTGGCTGCACTGACCGCCAAATTGGCTTGCTCGTGAGTGACGATACCCATCAAATAGACTACCTTATTTTCGGTCAGCAAATGAATAGAACCCGATTCCAATCCTTTTTTGGTCAACATTTTACTTCGCACCTGTCCTGTGATGAGGGTATCTTTGCTCCGTTGTGACAGAGGGAGTGGGGGATCGATAGTCACTTCATCATAGACTCTTCGTACATTGGGGGTGCTTTGCGCAATTTTTTCCGCCACAACTCGCAAAGATGAGATGGGGGTTTGCCCCACCAATAAAACCACTTGATTGTAACTGGTCACAAGGATCCGGGATCCACGAAATCTTGGATCAGAGACAATGGCTTTGTGCGTCACATAAAAAATTCGCGCATCTCGCTCCAACATCGACACGCTCCGCCTATCATAAACAACCATTCCACCAGCGGCACCAACGACCATCACGGCCGCACAACTAGCCAGAAGTGCGCCGCACAACAACACAACAATAGATTTTATACTCATGCTTACCCCAACATTTGGCCAAATAACGATTGATCAATCAGATCGCAAAAACAGTGCAAAATAAACAAATGGGTTTCTCTGATCCGCGCAGAGGTATCCCCTTGAATCCTCAATTCAATATCCTCAGGACCTAGATGATTCTGAAGCATGCCGCCATCTCGACCACTCAAAGCGACCGTGTCCATGCCTCGATCATTCGCCGCGTTCACCGCCTGCAACACGCTATCGGAATTCCCGGTAGTAGAAAGAGCTATCAGTACGTCGCCCTCTTGTCCCAAGGCTTGGATTTGACGGGCAAAAACTTGATCAAAATGTCCCTCATTCGTAATAGCTGTCAAGACGGACATATCAGAGGAAAGGGCAATGACGGGCAGAGGAGGTCGCTCGACATCAAAATGATTCAACATCGCCGCTGTAAAATGTAAACAATTTGCCCCAGAGCCTCCGTTACCACACAATAAGATTCGACCATCGTTCAGCAAACAGTTCACCAAGCGCTGCGAAGCCTTCGCAATGGTTGGTGAAAGCGTATCAGCCACTGCAATTTGGGCTTCTATGCTGACACCAAAAAGATGTCTGATTCGTTCTTCCATCTGTGTCATAAATCTCCTAAGGATCGGGCGCGATCATAAGCCAAATGCATTCTGAATCCAATGAACTCGTGCCGGCACCCCTTCCATCCCTATCACATCAAAACGAACAGGATGCTTGTCATAACTTTTTTTGTGCAGCAAATAAAGAGAAGCCGTCTTGATCAGTTTCTGTTGTTTCGCATAAGTCACGCTGGCCACCGCACCCCCATAAACCCGAGAGGCTCTGGCCTTTACTTCCACAAACACCAAGGTCTCTCCATGCCACATGATCAAATCAATCTCCCCCATACGACAATGATAATTGCTCTCAATCCATGTCAATCCTTGCGACAACAAATAATGAAGCGCCTCTTTTTCAGCAAGAAATCCCATCTGTTGTGACATATGAACCACCACTACTCTATCAATTGACCAATCATTTGTTGCAATGCGTCGAAGTCATCATAGTGAATCATTAAGGTGCCCTTGCCGGCTTTCCCTGGCTTAATAAACACTTTGGTTCGTAATTGATGTGCTAAGGTCTGCAAAGCACTATCAACGGAGGGGGTAAGCATCGTCGTCTTTGTAGGGACAACATGCCCACCACCGCCGTCCTTCACTCGAGCCACCCATAACTCTGCTTCTCTAACAGACAATTGCTTATCAATAACCCTTTGCGCCACAGAAAGCTGCTGGGTTTCATCTAGCATCAACAAGCAACGTGCATGACCCATCTCCAAGAGACCCTGCTCCAGCATATGCCGAACTTCCGAGCACAAATTCAACAGGCGAAGAAAATTGGTGACTGCCGTTCGTGATTTACTGAGTAAATCTGCAATTTGTTGATGAGTTAGGCCGAACTCGGTGGTTAAACGATGCATGGCTCGGGCCTGTTCCATAGCATTCAAATCTTGCCGTTGTAAATTTTCAACCAAAGCGATGGCCATCGCCGTTTCATCATCCACTTGGCGTACCACAACAGGTATATGACTCATTCCAGCCAACTGGCAAGCCCGCCAACGTCGCTCTCCTGCCAAAATTTCATAACGACCCTGGGCCACTTCACGCACGACAAGGGGTTGTAACAAGCCCTGTTTTTTGATGGACTCTGACAGTTCAAGAACTGAAGCATCATCAATCGCGATCCGCGGCTGATATTTACCAGGCGTAAGACAATGAATAGCAAGTTTGGTCGGCTCAACACCAAGTTCTGCATCCGCCACAAGCAAGCTTGTGTCTGTATGGGTTAGCAATGCAGATAAATTGCGCCCCAAACCACCACGTTTCACAACCATAAGTGACCTCAAATAAATCCCATTAGTGGGCTACGGGTTGTTTCCCCATGAATTCAGACGCCAATACCATATATGCAGCGGCACCTGGCGATGTTCTATCATATTGCAGTGCTGATAGCCCATGGCTTGGGGCCTCTGCTAAACGAACATTTCTAGGAACCACAGTACGATATACTTTGTGGCTGAAATGCTCTAACAATTGCTTGGACACATCAGAACACAACCGACTTCGAGCATCATACATCGTCCGCAACACCCCTTCGAGTTGAAGGCGTGGATTCACGCTCTGTTTGACTTGCTCAATAGTGGATAACAATGCCGCTAAGCCTTCTAATGCATAATATTCACATTGCATCGGAATTAAGACTGAATCTGCAGAGACCAAGGCATTGATGGTCAACGTGTTCAACGCAGGAGGGCAATCAATAAAAATATATTGGTACATGCTTTGCAAGGGTTGCAGGGCTTTAAATAAAAACGTTTCTCGGTGATGACGCGCCATCAAACTTACTTCTGCAACGGTCAAGTCCCCATTGGCCGGAATCAAATCAAAACCCCCGGCGGTTGATAACGACGCTTGCAGAGCTAAGCAGTCATGCAGTATCACGTCGTTTGTGGTGTGCACCAAACTGTTTTTATCGACACCACTTCCCATGGTCGCATTGCCTTGAGGATCAAGATCAACCAACAGGATTTTCTGTGTATTAGCCGCCAATGAAGCCGCCAAATTAACTGCTGTGGTTGTTTTTCCCACGCCACCTTTCTGATTAGCAATGGCTATCACTTTCGCCATGGTTATTCCTTGATTTAAAAACTTTCAACGATGACACAACATCGGGCATCGACCATGCCACCTACTTTATAGGGCTCAATCCGAAAGGGATGCGTGATCCCAGCCAATTCGGCATCAGGTCGTCGTCCCTTCATAGCGAGCCAGATCCCCCCTTTGGAAATCAAGTGCTGTGTTCCATGGATCAATTGATCTAAACTGCCAAATGCTCGGCTCGTTACTGTATCAAAAGCCTGCGTCGGGTGATAGCTTTCTGCGCGTGTTTGTACGATATCAAGATGAGATAAAGCCAACACCCGTTTGGCTTCCTGTAAAAATCGAATCTTCTTGCCATTGCTGTCTAATAAAACCACCTGCAACTTAGGACACGCGATGGCCAGCGGAATGCCTGGAAGTCCAGCGCCACTCCCCACATCCAGCACACGTGGCCCTTTGATCCAAGGCAAAATGGAGAGGCTATCTAGCAGATGACGTGACACCATAGACTCCATATCACGCACGGCCGTTAAATTATACGTTTGATTCCACTTTTGCAACAGCGCGAGATAATTGAAAAAAGGACCACTCGGTAGATTGCAACCCAGTTGCTGCAAACCTAATTGGATGAGTTCCTCTACCCGCCTTTGTTCAGTCCTCATACCGCTCGTTTTTTTTGTTTTTTTAAATGAATCCATAATATGGACACCGCTGTTGGTGTCACCCCAGAAATTCGACCCGCTTGAGCAAGGGTTTTGGGCTTCACCTGGTGAAGTTTTTGAATCACTTCATGAGATAAACTGGACACTTGATGGTAATCAAAAGACAAGGGGATCTCTGTGTGTTCATGTTTTTGAAGACGCGAGATTTCGAGGTGCTGTCTCTCAATATACCCCTCATATTTGCTCATGATCTCGACTTGCATCGCCACCGCCTCATCCCATATTGGCAAACCCAAATCCGCAACAGAAGCCAGATGTTGATAGGTCATTTCAGGGCGCTTTAAAAGATCAGATGCTCGACAATCATGCAACAACGGCGCCTTTAAGTTCGGTTCCAAATGTTGATTGTGTCGAACTCGAACCCAAGTCTCAAACAGCTGGGTGTGTAAGCGGGCAATCGATTCCCGTTTTTCACAAAAACGCTCCCACCGTGCATCATCCACTAAGCCTAATTCACGACCCTTTTCAGTCAAACGTAAATCCGCATTATCTTCTCTAAGCAACAAACGGTATTCTGCACGAGAAGTGAACATACGATAAGGCTCTTGTGTTCCACAGGTGACCAGATCATCGATAAGAACCCCCACATAAGCCTCATCACGTCGAGGACTCCACAGAGGTTTATCTTTGACCAACAACGCCGCATTCATCCCAGCGATGAGCCCTTGTGAGGCGGCCTCTTCATAGCCCGTTGTCCCATTGATTTGGCCTGCAAAAAACAGGTTGGCAAAAGGTTTGGTTTGCAAATAGGATGTTAGGCCGCGGGGATCAAAATAATCATACTCAATCGCATATCCAGGTCGTGTGATTTGAGCTCGCTCAAAACCCTTAATGGTTCGAACGAATTGTTGTTGCACATCAAAAGGCAAGCTGGTTGAAATACCGTTGGGGTAGACCTCATTCGTCGTTAGCCCTTCCGGCTCAACAAAAATTTGATGCGAAGATTTATCTGCAAAGCGCACGACTTTGTCTTCAATCGAGGGGCAATAACGTGGCCCAACCCCTTCGATTTGACCAGAATACATGGGCGATTGATGCAAGTTGTCACGGATGATCTGATGCCCCGCCTCAGTGGTATGAGTGATGTGACAAGGGATTTGCTGTGGATGTTGTCCACCATTTCCCATATAAGAAAAAACCGGTAAGGGCGTATCACCAGGTTGCACACTCATTTGAGTATAATCTAGCGTTCGCCCATCGATGCGTGGCGGTGTTCCCGTTTTCAATCGACCCACAGGAAGAGCAAGTTCACGGAGACGAGCTGCTAACGCGATAGAAGGTGGGTCGCCAGCGCGTCCACCGGCAGATTGATTGAAGCCCACATGAATTTTACCCCCGAGAAACGTACCCACCGTCAGCACAACGGCGTCAGCGCTAAAGGTCAAACCCAGCTGGGTACGAACCCCCGTGATGCGCTCCCCATCGATCAAAACATCGTCAATGGCTTGTTGAAACAAGGTCAAAAGGGGCTCAGATTGTAGGCGTTGTCGAATCGCTTGTCGATAAAGGACGCGATCAGCTTGCGCACGAGTAGCGCGAACAGCAGGGCCTTTGGATGCATTGAGAACACGAAATTGAATCCCTGCAAGATCAGCCGCCATCGCCATGGCACCCCCTAGAGCATCAATTTCTTTCACCAAATGCCCTTTACCAATCCCACCTATGGCCGGATTGCACGACATTTGACCTAATAGATCAAGGTTGTGCGTCAACAATAAGGTCTCTGCCCCCATGCGCGCAGCAGCGAGTGCCGCCTCAGTCCCCGCATGCCCTCCGCCAACCACGATCACATCAAAATGTTTGTCATAATTCATCATAAATGCCATTGATAGGCTATAAAAGGTACAATGATACACTTATTTTTGACAATCCCCTATTTTATCTCCTACTTTGTTGGCAAAGGCTCTTTCATCATGGGTGCTAGGTTATTTCGCTCCCAATCCTTATGAAAAAAGCCACCTTTTGCTTTCTTCTGATCGAGAGCAGGCTTTGAATTGAGGTCGTCTAAAGTCGGTTTCTTAAGCTTCGCAAACCGGGCGAACGCCACCTCGTCCATCTTTGGCAATGCCGTTTTTCCAGGTTTCTCATCTTCAATCATCTTATGTGAAATGACGGCTATTGCAAATCCCACCGCAAGCACCCCAAGACCCACACCCAAGGGCATGAACACCAACGACAAAAAGACCAAGGGCGGAATCATCACTTTAAGGATCATATCTCGCATCAAAACCCGCTGTTGATATCGGATTTGTTGTGCTTTTTCATCGGTTTCTGCAACCATTTGTTTCATCTCAAGATATAGTCGTTTTTTAACCATCTCGTCCTTTGTACCCACAAACTCTTTCAAAAGGGCTTGGCCTTCTTTTTGGAGAGCAACTTTTGACGTTCGCACCTTAGCCATGTCAATCCCGGCACCCACCCCCGCATAAATGACCGATAGCGTAAAACAAAGGGCTACCCCTATCACACCGAGCAGTAATGCGGTTGCTGGCAACAACACGCTAGGAGGACAAAGCACACCACACATCACCGCAAAGGCGACCATCAATCCAACCGCATACACGATGTCATTTTGGAGCCCATAGGTTTTATATCGCCAATCAAACTCACATTTCTTTTTGGCCTTGGTCAACGTTTGCAACTCTAATTGAAGCCTGTGCCGTTCGCCCTCATCAGAAGTAGCCCTGATGTTTCTTCGTAATATCTTCAAATCTCGCTCATACCTAACCATGTCCTTTTGATGTTGCGTGTCCTCTTCACAATAGCGCCAAATGCTGATACAAGTGTCCATGAAGAGCAAGGCCGTCGTCGCTATGTTGCCAAAATAGCCCATCATGCCCTCACCAATCAACCAAAAAAAACAAGCTAAATTAGCAGTTGCCCAAATGGAGTCATTCAGGAGGGTGAATTTACGTTGATCCCACTGCGTTTTGAATCGCATCCAAGTGGGGTATTTTTCTCCTGCAAAAAGTTTTTTCTCTTCAACATTCATCCAAGGACCCGCAATGGTATGCTTTAAAAGCAGGGACAAATTGATCCCAAACCGCGCATAATAAAGAATCCAACTCAGGTATCCCGTGAACGGTGCGGGTGTTGACAAAGTACTCTGTGCTTGTTGCTTTTTAAAGAAATCATCCGGTAGCAAACTAATCAGTAAACTTGTAAAACTTCCGCCCCAAACCCAATACAGACGCCAAACGTTAAGCCCGCCCATCTTCGTTTTGATCTTCTCCGTTTTACCCGCCCCTTCCCAGGCATCTGTCTCTGTGGTAAGCCTAAGCATCAACGCTGCAATCTCAGGCCCTGCCTTCAACCCTAGATATTTGGCATGTTTTTCTGATTGATCGATCTTTTTTTCCAACAAGGATTCAGGCGTTTCTTTTCTTAAACTCTGTCGCAATTGATTGATTAATGAAGCACAGGTATGAATTTGTTCACTTCTTTCTTTTAAACATTGTCGCTTCTGTTCCACTTCATCCAAATGATACTGTGCTGAAAAAATATAAAATGCATAAAGAAGCTCTTGCTCGATGACCTGTTTCTGGTGAACATTCAAATAAGGGAAAATAGCTGGGTTGATATGTTCAAGACGTGAACCGTAGACATCAAGAGACACGGTTAACGAACGCCTCAGTTCAAATATTTTTTGAGGTTCAAAAGCCTTGCTTTTGCCCTGCTGATATTTTTTATCAAACAAGCCGAACAGTGCTTTTCTAGAAGCGACATCAAGGGCACCAGAAGAGGTGCCATCCAAAATTCGGCTAATGGACATAAAATCACCAAGGCAAAAATCAATATGCTCTATTTTATAACATAGCAGAAATTTACAAAACAGGGTAATTTCAAAAATCAGTTGTGCTGAGTTCTTCTGATGTTTGGCGTTGATAGATATCATCAAAACGAATAATGTCGTCCTCACCAAGATAACTGCCGCTTTGCACCTCGATGACGTACAAGGGATCTTGTCCAGGGTTACTCAATCGATGACGTGTTTTTTCAGGAATATAGGTCGATTGATTAGCACTTAAATGAAACCGCTGGGTATCATTGACAACCTCAGCTTGCCCTCCCACCACGACCCAATGCTCTGCGCGATGTTGATGCATTTGAAGAGATAATTTAGCCCCCGGTTTCACCATCAAACGCTTCACTTTAAAAGTAGCGCCCTCCACCAACACCTCATAGTATCCCCATGGACGAGAAACTCGTTGATGATCATGTGCTAATTGCGCATGCTCTTCTGTCAAAGCGGCAACAATATCTTTGACTTGCTGTGAATAGGCTTTGTCAGCAACCAACACCGCATCGCGAGTCACGACAATGATTTGATCGCGAATGCCTAAGGTTGTCACCAGCGTTTCTTCGCTGCTGATATGGCAATTTTGACTATCCTTCACAAGGACTTTTCCATGTAAGGTATTGCCGTCAGGATCTGATGCACTGGCCTCAGACACTGCAGTCCAACACCCTAAATCACTCCAGGACATATCGACTGGAATCACCATGGCAATGTCAGTTTTTTCCATCACGGCATAATCGATAGAGGCATCACGACACTTCATAAAAGCATCCGCATCAAGCCTGAGATAATCGTGTTGTTGATGTGCTTTGGCGACTGCTTCTTGAGTTTGTATGAAGAGATCTGGCGCAAGGCGTTTTAATTCATCAAGATAAGTGCCTGCCTGACAAATGAACATCCCACTGTTCCAAGAATAGTCTCCACTCAAAAAAAACGCTTCGGCCAATTGAGCATCTGGCTTTTCACGAAAACGCTTCACCCTGTGCACACGAGCGTCGAGGGATCTGACGGCTTCAATATAACCATACCCTGTTTTTGCACTGGTGGGCTTGATACCAAAAGTGACGATGGCCTGCTGAGCCATAGCAACTTCGGCCCCCAGCAACATCGCCTCATACCAGGCATCATCATCGGCAATCCAATGATCTGAAGGTAGAATCAACATCACGGCATCACGACCCGAGATCGACTCGAGATAATGTGCGGCACTAGCAATAGCAGGGGCTGTGTTGCGTGGACACGGCTCCAGTAAGTAAGTGATTTTTGTTTCAAAAGCTTGCAATTGTTCTTGACACAGAAAATAATGCGCATCGTTGCTGACGATCAACGTTTTTGCTTGAGGCAGGGCCATCGATCGTTGCACAGTTTGCTGCAACAAGGACGATTCCCCTTGTAATCTTAAAAATTGCTTGGGAAAATTCTTACGCGACAATGGCCAAAGACGAGTCCCTGAGCCGCCAGCAAGGATCACTGGAAAAAATAAAGCCGTCATGATCACCCATCGAAAGGCTTGAATGTAGGGCAGTTTAACAGGTCTTAACCTAAAATATCAAACGAGGCAGGCATGAACCAAGCAGTGATCCTATTATCAGGCGGTCTTGACTCAACAACCTGCTTGGCTATTGCCAAATCGCAAGGCTTTCAATGTACGACCTTAAGTTTTGATTATGGCCAAAGACATGTTTCTGAATTAAAAGCCGCTCACACCCTATCACAAGCTTTAGGCGCCACCGATCACCGAGTCGTACGCCTAGATATGGGACAGTTTGGAACATCAGCGCTCACAGACCTTCGCCTTCAGGTGCCAGAATATTCGAGCTCTAGCGCCATCCCTGTCACCTACGTGCCAGCACGTAACACTGTTTTTTTAAGCCTAGCTTTAGGCCTTGCTGAGAGCATTCAAGCTTACGATATTTTTATCGGAGCAAACGCTGTAGATTATTCCAACTATCCTGATTGTCGTCCTGAATTCATTCAGGCTTTCCAAGCTCTAGCAATGGTGGCTACCAAAGCCTCGGTTGAAGGAAAACACGTGACCATCCACGCCCCCCTATTGCACATGACAAAAGCTGAAATCATTCAAACAGGGGTTTTGTTAGGCGTAAATTACCGAATGACCGTCTCTTGTTATCAAGCCTCTCCCGATGGTGCTGCATGTGGCCGTTGTGATAGTTGCGTCCTTCGTCTTGAAGGATTTTTAGCCGCTCATATTAAAGATCCGACGATGTATCAAACCTCATGATCTACAGAATGGGATGCGTCTTTTTGCATGTCATTCTCTTCAAAGATCGCTTTACAATATTGTTACAATTTAATGCGTAGATTCAGTTCACAAACAAAATAGTTGTGTTAGAATCCTCATCGACAATCTAACCAAAGGAGTATTACAATGTCTGAATTTATGAAGCGTCACTGGTTTGTTTTAACGTTATCTGCTCTTGCTTTAGTGGCAATCGTCGTTTCTGTCTTCTTCCCTCCAGCTTTCCTCGCTGCGATAACGATTGGTATTGCCTCATCCGCGGCTTTTGAAGCATTAGGCGCTGCCGCCGTACCTGTTGCAATCGCTTCCGTTGCTGCAGTTTCAGCTGCTGCTGTATTTGCAGTTGGTGGTATTTTCAAAGGCATCACAACCCTCCTAAGTTGGGCTGCTGATAAAATGTTTGGTAGTGCCCCTGTATCAGAAGAAGCAACTGCCCCCGCTGTAGCCCCTGCTGTCAACACAAGCACTGCAACAATGCAAGTACAGCTTGCTCGTACTACTACAGAAGAAGAGGCACCCAAGGCTGCTGCTCAAGCGCCTGCTCACAAGGCACCACTGTTTGTAGCTCCCAAACAAAAAGCAGACGATACTGCTCCTACAGTAGCTGCTCCTGCAGTAGCTGCTGCATAGTCACAGGATCCTCATCTCATCAAACGCGGCATATAGCCGCGTTTTTTATGCCCCCCAAGGGCGTAACAAACCACAATCCAGCTCAAAAAAACAGAGCACTCGTGCAATCGTGTCATCCACCAACGCCATGACGCTTTCAGGTTTTTGATAGAAAGCAGGAACCGGCGGATAAATCACGCCTCCCATTTGAGTGATAGTCACCATATTTTGCAGATGCACCAAATGTAGGGGTGCTTCACGCGGCATCAACACCAAACGACGACGCTCCTTCAGAACCACATCCGCAGCACGCGTTAGTAGGTTGCCAGAAATCCCATGGGCGATTTCAGCCAAACTGTTCATAGAACAAGGGGCGATGATCATCCCCATCGTTTTAAAAGAGCCACTAGCAATAGGAGCTGCAATATCATTGCATCGATGATAAGTCGTAGCTATTGACTTCAGTTCCGCCATCGTCATTGTTGTTTCATATGAAAGTGCCAACTGAGCCGCCTTGCTCACCACCAGATGTGTTTCAACTGGCATTTTTTGTAGCACTTGCAAAAGCCGTATGCCATAAATGATGCCAGAGGCGCCAGTGATCCCGATGATTAGCCGTGATTGAGTCATTATTTTGCTAGCTCCTGGTGGTTTCAGAACTAATTATAACGGAACTACTCCAATCACCCCACACTTATCATAACGTCGCCCAAAAACCGCGGATTGTGACCGCGCGCTGTATAAGTTATCATTTGCTCTTTTTATGAGAAGAGCTCATGATCACACTTCGTCGCATGTTAGTCACATCAGCCCTTCCCTATGCCAATGGACACCTTCATTTAGGGCATATGGTTGAACATATTCAAACGAATATATGGGTGCGCGTCCATAAGATGTTAGGACATCAGTGTATTAGTGTGTGCGGTGAAGATGCGCACGGTACCCCCATCATGCTCAAGGCCGAACAGTTGGGGGTGACGCCTGAGGCTTTAACCCTTGAAATGAAACAAAGCCACGAGCGAGACTTTGCGGGTTTTGGGATTGATTATGACAGTTACCACACCACCCACTCGCCTGAAAATCAAATATTTGCCACCGACATCTTTGAAAAACTCAAGGCTCGTGGGGACATTGTTTGTAAAACCATTCGTCAAGCTTATGATCCTGTTAAAAACATGTTTTTACCCGATCGGTATGTGAAGGGCACCTGTCCTAAATGTGGCGCACACGACCAGTATGGCGACAACTGTGAATCCTGCGGTGCCACCTATACCCCGACAGAGTTAATCAATCCAGTTTCAGCCATCACGGGAGCCAAACCCATTGAAAAAGAATCTGAGCATTATTTTTTTGACTTGCCACGTTATGAAGCTTTGCTGAAAGACTGGACACGCAAAGGGCATCTGCAATCAGAGGTGGCCAACAAACTAAAAGAATGGTTTGATGCAGGCTTAAAACAATGGGACATCTCCCGTGACGGGCCTTATTTTGGTTTCTCAATTCCTGGGACTGTCGACAAATATTTTTACGTATGGTTAGATGCGCCCATTGGCTATATGGCCAGTTTTAAGAAATATTGTGATGAGTCTGGCACGTCATTTTCTGACTTTTGGGAGAAAGACTCGAAGACTGAGTTATACCATTTCGTCGGCAAAGACATCATCTACTTTCACGCCATTTTTTGGCCAGCCATTCTTTCTGGAAGTGGTTATCGCCTTCCCACTGCGATTTTTACCCACGGATTTTTAACGGTTTGTGGGCAAAAAATGTCCAAATCACGAGGGACGTTCATCGAAGCACGAGCTTATCTTGCCCATCTCAATCCTGAATATTTGCGTTACTATTTTGCCGCCAAGCTCAATGGCAGCGTGGAAGATATTGATCTTAATTTTTCGGACTTTATCAACAGGGTCAATGCTGATCTGATTGGGAAAGTCGTAAATATTGCCAGTCGATGTGCTGGTTTCATTCACAAAGGCTTTGGTGGCCAATTGTCGCCCACCTTATGCGCGCCCGAATTGTATCAACATCTGGTGAGTTTGCGTGAAGAGATCATCGATTCTTATATCCAGCGTGATAATGCACAAGCCATCCGTCAGATCATGGAGGGTGCCGCACTGGTGAACCAGTACATTGACTTAAACAAACCTTGGACTCTTGCCAAAGATCCCCTGCGTACGCCTGAAGTACAAGCCATTTGTACCATGGGCCTCAATATGTTTCGTGTGTTGATGACTTATCTCAAGCCCGTTTTACCCCAAATGGCGCGAGATTCAGAGATCTTTCTCAATTGCGATCCCTTCGTGTGGAAGGACATCGACCAGCCCTTATTAAATCATCAGATCAATCCCTTTTTGCCCCTCATGCAACGTGTCGAACAAGCGCATATTGATGCGATGCTTGCCCAGGGACAAGGATTATAGTCGCCATGGTCACCGCAAAAACCATTGATGCCTTATTACCACAAACGCAATGCGGTGAGTGTGGCTTTCCTGGGTGTATGCCTTATGCAGAAGCATTGGCTATAGGTGGGGCGCCTATTGATCGATGCCCTCCAGGGGGAACGATAACCATCAAAGCCTTGGGCTGTCTCCTAAACATTGACCCAACTCCGTTTCTAACCTCAGCCCCCAACCGTGCCCCAGCACAAGCCGTGATCAGAGAATCCGAATGCATCGGTTGTACCAAATGCATTCAAGCCTGCCCTGTTGATGCCATCATTGGCAGTGGAACCTTGATGCACACGATCCTACCTGATGAGTGTACCGGCTGTGGCCTTTGTGTGGAACCTTGCCCTGTAGATTGCATTGACATGATCCTTCAGCCCTCCCTCGTCTATGACAAAGAGAAAGCGCGCCTCCGTCATCATGAAAAGGTCGTGCGCCTACTTCACAGAGATCAAGAAAAACAAAAGGACTACAGGGAAAAAAAACGCTTAACCGCAATGACTGAGGACAAGACCAATATACAACATTATATTTTACAAGCCATTGCACGAAGAGAGGTCAAAAAAAAGGGAACTGATGAATAAGCAGCAACGTCACGCGCTCTTTGAGTGTCTAAGAGCTCAGAACCCTCATCCCACCACTGAGCTCCATTTTCACTCCCCTTTTGAATTGTTGGTGAGTGTGATGCTATCAGCGCAAGCCACAGATATCAGTGTCAACAAAGCAACGGCCAAACTTTTCCCCATTGCAAACACCCCCGATGCAATCCTTGCTTTAGGCCTCGAAAAACTGAAAAACCACATCAAAACCATTGGTTTGTTCAATACCAAAGCCATCCATATCCTCCAAACCTGCCAACTCCTGATAGAGCGCCATCAAGGTCAAGTACCTGATTCCCGTGAAGCACTTGTGGCCCTCCCGGGGGTTGGGCGAAAAACCGCAAACGTCGTACTGAACACTGTGTTTCACCAACCCACCATGGCGGTTGATACCCATATTTTTCGCGTGGCGAATCGCACAGGACTTGCTCCTGGGAAGACACCCCTAGCGGTTGAGGAAGCCTTACTCAAACGCGTTGACAAAGAATTTATCCACGACGCTCACCATTGGCTTATTTTGCATGGCCGCTATGTTTGTGTTGCGAGAAATCCTCATTGCCATGACTGTTTGATACAAAATTTATGTGAATTCAAACACAAATAAAATCCTGCTATGATTATATGTTGCTTCATCTAAAGGACTAGATATGCCGACTTTCATTTCATTGCCTGCAGAGAACTCTTTTTATCAGCCCCGTAGACATTTACGAAAACAATTGCTTGATAAATTAAAAAAAGAGCATCTTGTCACCCTCACATCCCTTACCAGTCGTGGCAAATCAGAAGAAGCCAAAGCTTTTGCCTATGACCATTTGAAATACTTCAACGAATATGAAGTCGTGATTTGGATCAACTGTTCAAACCGAGAGAAATCTTATGAAGAAGCAGCGCAACTTTTATCCCTAGATCTTCAAGAAAGAACAGCCATGCGCACTGTGTTCTCTTATTTAGAACAAATATCCCAATCAAAGCCTTCTGACAAGCCCTCCATAACGGATGCCTTTACCTTTGATTTTGGGGCGACCATGATCTCCCCCGGAGCAAAACCTTCAGCCCCTACTGCCGAATCAGTTCAGACTCTCGATTCATCACCCCCTGCCAATCGTTGGTTGCTCATCTTAGATAATGCTGACGAGACGGATTTGAAGGATCTGCCCTTAAAACGAAACGGGGACATCATTTTAACCTCATGCAACACCGATCTTCCAAACCTTGTGTTTGTCCCAAATCTGGAGCGTCATGAATCACAACAATTGATTTTAAGAACCTTAGGCGAGTATAAAACAAGTATAGAACGCTCACAGTGTGCTCTGGCCCTTGCAGACGCGGCTTCTGATTTTCCAGGTGCTGTGACCGAGCTCAGCAAAGCCATCAAACACCGAGGAAGCTCCTTGGAGGATGAGACCAAAACTTACGAGCAACAAGAGTATCTTTTTAAGCCCACCGTTTCCCTCGAACAATTACAAGCGATCTTAGAGGATGAACGCCGCTTCCCTGCAGAGGATGATCCAGACTCTTTATTGGTGTTGCGTTGTTTAGCTCAACTTGGTCCATTCAATGTGCCAAGAACGCTTCTGTATCATTGGGGGGATCTCTGTGATCCCGCACTATCTCCAAGTGCCATTCATAATGCCCTCCACGATTTGGTATGTAAAGGGTACATTGAATTATGTCCAGACAGGCAAGGAACTCCTTGCTTCATGGATGCCCCCATCATCAATTCGCTACGATCTATCTTCATCAGAGATGAAAAAAGCTATCTCGCTGAATTTAAAAGAGTCATTCAAGCATTAGTCCTTCAGTTGAATGGTTCTCAAGAAACCAAAGAAACCCTTCCCATCTCTCGCATCAATGAAGAAAGAGATATGTGTATTTGGCATGCAAAACTCATCTTTCATCGCATGCTGAATGCTGCTGGAATGTCTAACATGGATACGGTCTTGATAGATGTGGCTCCCATCGTAAAATTTATCCCCACTGAAGAGCGCATCATATATCTTCACCTCATTAAAGAACTCACGCGGTATTACCGGCGGTTTGACCAACTCCATGAAGCCATTCGGTATTCAGCAGTCGGCATAAAATTCATTGAACAAACATCGACCAACCGACAATTACACCTCACGATGGAACGGGCCAGGCGCCTTTCAGACAATGGGGGGTACAGCACACTCACCCCCTCCAAAATCGAGCTCACGCCCATTTATGATTTTTTCAAACAATGGTTGGTCTCGCTCAACAAAGATTCCGACAAGTTCAGACTGCTTGGGCCCATTTTAGGAGATCTCATTCTCCAAATTAAGACCGCTATCACCGATCCGGCTTTCGTGGCCTATTTAAAAACCAAAGGATCCATTCCTGCGTCGTTCACACCTGAGTTGATAGAGCATCCCGAAATGATCAAAGCGTATTTAGAATTTTATATACTAAAATCACTCGAGGAAAATACGTCACAGCCCCTTTTTTGGTCCTTGATTGCATTGATCCCAAATCAAATCGTCTCTACCCGCACTCTCGATGAGAATGATGGGTTAGTCCCCATGGAAGAGAGGATGAAAGTTGGCGCCTCTCTGATCAAGCCTTTAGATGTCTTACTCATCAATAACCAACCCTACCTACTAAAGTGGACGGGGAGCCCAGACCATAGACGCCCCATTTACCCCTATCATCAGCCCTATTTTCCGGTGTTTAACCCTCTGAAAAAATCAAATGAGGGATTGAAGACCATGTTTACCCTAAGCGACGAGACGCCCAAAGATTTTTTAGACACTTATGCCGCTTTGCTAACTTACCATGCCTCCTCACTTTATAAACAACAAGACGAATACAACTCCGAGGCCTTATCCCATCTACAGCTCGCTTTTAAGGAGTTGAATATCGCTCTGATCATCTGCTTCAACATTTTAGACCAATTTTTAGGGGGTATTAAGCAAGAAGACAGATCTCCCAGAAGTGAGGGGGACCCATCAGAAAGAGCAGCCATGCAACGAAGAATTTTGTACCTCAAAAAATTGATGGTTGAAATCACTTTGGAAGAAATCAAACTTCAACAAAAGAGCATGCAAATGGTTGAAGTCCATTTAGATTATTCTCGAATACGTGAGTTTTTTGAACAATATCCCTATAATCAAACCACCAATAAAACCATCCATTTATCCTTTCAACTCATGCTGAATGAAGCGATAGAAGATAGAATTTGGTGGCCCATTCACTTTCTACATAAAATCAAGCGAATCAAAAATGAGTTCCCCAACCTTGCTCAGAAGGCGGCTTATAGAGTCAACCCTTTTGTACAAGCGAATGCCAATGCAACAGCCTTTTTTGCAGTGGTCAATCGATGGCCTCATGTCTTTTCTGAACATTTCAAAGCTTGTGATACTTTAGGTCTTAAAATCAAGTCAAAAGGGATGAACCCTGAAGTAAAAAGCAGCTTTGAAAAACTGATGGGGCAAGCTGAGAGGGCCATCAATGAAAAAATCCATTTCTGCCAAGCAGCCATCAAATCACAACCGAAACCCGATGGGAAAGCTTATGCGTCGATCATTTCCTTATTAGAATCACACCTTGAAAAGCCCGTAGAGGAAAAAGAATCGCAACAGATCAAACTTTGGCTGACTTTAGGACGGCTTTACATCAAACAATATAAACAAGGGATTGATTTCAATAAAGAGGAAAAGAAAGAGTGTCTGTTTTTGGCACAACACGCATTAAAAAGCGCCCAGAAAATGTATTATGACTTTGAAAGAGAGGACCATCCTTCTTGGGAACTCTACGATTTGTATTATTCACTGATCTGGATCATCGGAAAAAAAGAAATCTCAACCCAAAAAATCGATCCTCGTCGCGAAACCAAAATCATACAATATCTGTTAAAAATTCGATCCATAGCGTCACAGCTTTATGACGGAAGCACCGAAAAAAACATCAGACAAGCTTTGAAATTATACAATACGTTACTGGCCGTTCCTGGCTCGATTTACCCGAAGGCCAATAACTTATTCACGATTCCTCTAACATTACCGTTAAAAAATGCCGAAACCTTACTAAATAAACTGAATGCACTGATACAAGATCAACCTGAAAACATTTCAGTATTTTTAGAAAGAGCAGAAATATTAGTGAATATAGGCGCCTATGAGCAGGCCATCATCGATTACAAGCGCTACCTCAAGGTCTACCCTGACAGCGCCCCATCACTGGCAGGCAAGGGCTATGCTCATTATAAATTAGGTGATGCGGCAAACCGTCAAATGGCGTTGTGTGATTTTGCCTCTGCTCGACAAAAAATGCCTGACAATCCCTTCATTCAATATCAACAAAAATTGGTTCAAAAAGCCTCTAAAAAAACCCAAATGAATTTACAAAGACCCGTCGCACCCTCGTCCAAGTTTGCTTTATTCATCAAATTCCTTTCCGAGCATTTTGCCCTCAAATTAAAAGTTCATTTGGACAAGGCCAAAGGAACCGATCCGCGCGACAGCAAAGCAGCCCTTTTCGGTAAAGCTGTAAAAGCAACCAGCAGCCTATTGCCCAGTACCATTTCTGCGTTTGGAGTCAGCTTAGATGTTAACCTCAAAGAAGTGGTTTCCGGATTGGCTGACATTGCTGTAGATGCCCATGATAAAACAGAGCAATATAAAAACAATCTTTTGGCTGATAACATCAGTGAATCCATCCTGAAACCGGACGGCATTTTTTCAAGCATTGCTTACGATATTGCCATCATTTATGAAGATCAAATCGGAGTGATCGCAAGAAGTGCTATTGATCGTTTTGCAAGATATATCGCATCCAATATGGTCCATTATTTACGCTCAAATCTTGTGCCACCTTACATCCCTTTGAGAGAAAAATTAATCATGGGAACGACTTATGCGAGACACCGGTGGTTTGAGGTGTCATTAAAAGTGGATAGAGAAGCCGCCCACGAGACACTACGTTCCATGTCTTTTTTTCCAAGAATCTTTTTGACCGGGTGCCATGCAAAGAGTGTACCCTTTGGGTGGGGTGGGTTTGGCATCACGGCAAAAGAGATCACAACAAAAGCCGGAATACGTACCTCAGACGGGGAGTTATATGGCCAAGCCTCAGCAACAGTAGGCTTGTTTGGATATCGAGCCGGCACAATTGAAGAGGCACTAGAAAAAGGATTCACGCTCATTTCAACCCCCTATCTATCCGCTACGACCCACGAGACTGGGATCTTAGCACGAAAAAACATGATAACTCCTCCTATGAGTGTCCATGCGAGCCTCTCAGAGTTACAGATGGTATTGTTGTCGGTTTCTTCCAAAAAAGCAGCCTTTCGGGATGCATTCGATCAATTTCTTAACGTTAACTTTGGTTTAATCAAAGAAAAAGTAGCTCCAGGGCCTCACGGTGGAAGTTGCCAATTTATGGCGATAGCCACACAACTTGCCAAATGCTCCCCGACCCAACTTGCAGCAGTCCAAAATCTTTGCCCATTAATGACCCCTGTCAGATCTGAGCACATTAAAGAATTGGCCCAAGAATTACGTATCATCACCTCCCGCCATTTGCTCGCTCATCAAGATGATTTCAAACCTTTTATTGGTGAAAATGCCCGCAAGGATGATATGGTTGATGAGTTTAATCAAGCCGAGGATATCCCCGCTTATGCAGCGAGTCTGGAACGAGGCGCATGGGGAGGCGCCCTGAGTTTAAGAGCCCTGGGCTGTGTTTTGCAACATGATATCCTTATTTTGCATCCCGACATGATGATCCCACGAGCGACAACCATGGAAAATCGCATTTTTCGAGCAGGCGAGGGATCAAGCAAACCCTATCTACCCTCCAGGGATTTATCGAATACCCTCGTTCTCGTTTATAACGGAAGTAATCATTACGATACGATAGTGGCACATCCCCCAAGCGATGATACTCGATTGGCCGATTATATCAGCGCCCAAATGGTCCGATCATCCGCAGTTTTACAAAGAACCATCCTCTCTAGAAAAAGCAGCCCCACATTACCCCATAGGAGCTCCGGTGGCACCACCAGGTTACCTGATTTGTTTTTTCAACTGCCGCCTAAAGAGAGCACTCCTATGGCTCGGGTCGGTACCCCACCTAAATCAGCTTCGATTAGGTCGTAACAATAACGTAAGGGACTTCATTCATGACCACAGTTGGCACTTATTTGGCACAAAGACTTCAGGAGCTTGGACTGCAGGATTATTTTGCTATTCCAGGAGACTATAATAGTCGTTTACCGAGATCCTAGGCATCATCGGTGTTTGAGCTGTTCTTTCAGCAACAACAGGTCATCACGAGCTGATGCTGCTTGCTCAAATTCCATATTTTTGGCGTGTTGATGCATTTGCTTTTCTAATTGATTCATCCGCTTAACAAGCTCATCCAACGACAAATGAGCATAAGCATTTTTTTTCTCTACCAAGGCTGTTTTCCGAGTCCCTATGTAGGCACCCTCCATAATATCTGTGATGGATTTTTTGATCCCCTTTGGCGTAATCCCATGCTGCTCGTTATGCGCGATTTGTTTTTGGCGTCGACGATCTGTTTCATCCATCGCACGTACGATAGATCCCGTCATACGATCAGCGTATAAAATTGCTCGCCCATTCACATGACGGGCAGCCCTGCCAATGGTTTGAATCAACGAGCGATCTGATCGCAGAAAGCCTTCTTTATCTGCATCAAGGATAGCCACCAAAGACACCTCTGGCATATCAAGGCCTTCTCGCAACAGATTAATCCCCACCAACACATCAAACACCCCAAGACGAAGATCTCGTATGATTTCCACGCGTTCAACGGTATCAATGTCTGCATGCAAATATCGAACTTTGATACCATGCTCCTTCAAATAATCCGTCAAATTCTCAGCCATCCTCTTGGTGAGTGTTGTTACCAATGTGCGATTGCCCTCGGCCGTCACCTGACGAATTTCCGAAAGCAGATCATCCACTTGGCTCGTGACAGGCCGAATCTCAACTTGTGGATCAACAAGACCTGTAGGTCGCACGACCTGTTCGGCCACCTTATCGGAGTGCTCCTGTTCATAAGGTCCAGGAGTGGCTGAAATATAAATGGTTTGGGGTGATCGGTGCAAAAACTCCTCAAACCGCATAGGACGATTGTCTAAGGCTGATGGCAGCCGAAAGCCATAATTAACCAAAGTTTCCTTGCGCGAGCGATCACCCCGATACATGCCGCCAAGTTGAGGTATGGTCACATGCGACTCATCAATGATCAATAGGGCCTCATCTGGCAAATAATCAAATAAAGTGGGAGGCGCCTCCCCCTCGCCTCGTCCAGACAAGTAGCGTGAGTAGTTTTCAATACCCGAGCAATAGCCTAGCTCTAACATCATTTCAATATCAAAAGAAGTTCGCTGTTGTAAGCGTTGCGCTTCCAATAATTTATGTTGTGACTCAAATTCAGCCAAGCGTTGCTGCAACTCAATTTTCACGGCATCGATAGTTGCCAACAAACGCTCACGTGGCGTCACATAATGCGTTTTAGGAAAAATGGTCACTCGAGGTAAGGGCTGAAGAATGACTCCTGTTAAGGGATCAAAACGTGAAATACTCGCCACCTCATCATCAAATAGCTCAATTCGAACAGCGTCTTTTTCCTCATCAGCAGGAAAAATATCAATCACATCACCATGAACCCGAAATTGCCCCCTGGCCAACGTTTGCGGACTCCGAATATACTGCATTTCAGCCAAACGCCGTAAGATATGTCGTTGATCACATTGTTCTTTGCGTGACAAATGTAATACCATATGTAAGTAGGATTCTGGGCTGCCCAAACCATAAATTGCAGAAACAGTCGCCACAATTATGGCGTCTTTTCGCTCGATCAAGGCTTTGGTCGCTGATAAGCGCATTTGCTCAATGTGTTCATTGATAGACGCATCTTTTTCAATGAACGTATCGGACGATGGAACATAGGCTTCTGGCTGATAATAGTCGTAGTAAGACACAAAATATTCCACGGCATTTTCCGGGAAATACACCTTGAATTCGCCATATAATTGGGCCGCCAAGGTTTTGTTTGGCGCTAAAATCAATGTGGGGCGTTGTAGGGATTGGATCACTTGGGCGATGGTAAATGTTTTACCAGAGCCCGTAACACCTAAAAGTGTCTGCCGAGCAAGCCCATCTCGGACACCATCGAGCAACGACTGGATGGCAGCGGGTTGATCACCTGCAGGCGAATAAGGTGCGTAAATTTTGAATTCTTTCTTCATAATATGAACTATATCATAGGAGCATCTTGATGGATATCACCTTGGCTAACCGCTTGAACCCTGTCAAGCCCTCCCCCACGTTGGCGGTCACTGCCAAGGCGGCCAGAATGCGTGCTGCAGGCCTTGACGTTGTCGGACTAGGAGCTGGTGAACCCGATTTTGACACACCGATCCACATCAAACAGGCAGCCATTGCCGCCATTGAAGCAGGCTTTACCAAATACACTGCTGTGGATGGCTGCCCAGAGCTCAAAGAAGCCGTGAGACAAAAATTTCAACGCGACAATGGGCTTGATTATCAACTTAAGCAAATTCTGGTCTCTGTTGGCGGCAAGCAAAGTTTTTATAATTTGTGCCAAGCACTCCTCAATGAGGATGACGAAGTTTTGATTCCAGCCCCATTCTGGGTATCATATCCTGACATCGCCTTATTGGCAGACGCCACTCCTGTCATTTTACCCACCACAGCCGCCGTTCGTTACAAAATAACACCCCAACAATTAGCGCTTGCCATCACGCCCAAGACCAAACTCTTCGTCATCAACAGTCCATCAAACCCTTCAGGTATTGCCTACAACCTCGCTGAGTTGCAAGCATTAGGCGAAGTTCTCAAAAAACATCCACACGTCTTCATCGCGACTGATGACATGTATGAAAAAATCATTTGGTCACACCCATTTGCCAACATTTTAAATGCATGCCCCGAGCTTTATGACCGAACGATTGTGCTCAACGGGGTATCTAAAGCATACGCCATGACGGGTTGGCGCATAGGTTATGCGGGCGGGCCTGCGCACCTCATCGAAGGCATGCAAACCATTCAATCGCAATCCACATCTAACCCATGTTCCATAGCCCAAAAAGCAGCCGTCGCTGCTCTCAATGGCACTGATGAATCCATTCAAACCATGGTCAAAGCCTTTCGAGCTCGACATGATTATGTTGTGGGGCGTTTGAATGATATCTCGGGTATCGAGGTCATCCCAGCCGACGGCACCTTTTATATTTTTCCAAATGTACAGCAGGTGATATCACGCCGAGGATTAGCCAACGATATTGAGTTTTCCGACCGACTATTACAAGACGTAGGCGTAGCACTGGTCCCTGGATCCGCTTTCGGCACCGAAGGCTGTATCCGCATCTCATTTTCTACCAGCATGGACATTTTGCGTGATGCCATGGATAGGTTACAGCGGTTTTGTAAGTAGGGATCCTTGCAAGATGGCGAGACCCTGTGAGCGAAACCAATGCCTGTCTTCAGCCTTCATAAATGGTTGCAATCCTGGAATGGTTTGAAGACTTGAACATGAGGTCGTTACAAAATAACGTTTACCCATCACTAAAAACTCTTTGCTGTTATGCGATGGGCTTATCAGGATGTGTCCTTTGATGATCGGCGCCAATAGTTCTACAAAGCGCACGATATCTTCTTCCAGCTCAATGCCGTTTTGAACGCCCAAAAGATACGGAACAAAGGCCGTATCATAGGTTTTCTTAATCACTTGATGGAGGGTTCCCGCCTGAAAGTGTATCGTCCGCTTAAGTTCATAATCTCCCTGATGTTTCAAGCTCATCGCGTGATGGACAAGGGTCAACAAATAATGAATGTAGATGCGCCTCAAGCCGTTAGGATGAATGGCCCAAAGGACTGCATGAGCATATCGCCCAAAAGGGAGCTTTAAAATCGGGGGATACCAACACGTCAGCGCCGTCAATAGGTCACCAATCGACGGATAAGTCACGAAGCCCCCCTGCTCTCTGAAATGATAGTACTTCTTAAACGCCTTAATCCATGCGATAGTCACTGGATCTTTATCACAAATAGTGACGGATTTTGCACCAGACTGGGCGAGCAAAAAACCACTATTTCCATAGCCCGGAATGACCAAAACATCTTTTCCTACCATATCGGCCCGAAGATCATATCGAGCATTTTCCCGTCCAAATAACACAGAAGATAAATATCGTTCAGCCCCCATGGGATAGATCTGAACTTCTTTATCATCTGCCAATCGGGTCACCCGCCGAGTCAATATCCATTTTTTTTCAGCGCTGCTTAATGAGATTTCATCAGCAAACATATGCGGTTCCTTCAACGAAGATCGATTGATCATCCGATGATTATACCCCTGATGAACAGCAAAGTTACTGCCAATGATGTTTTTTCTTCCATAAATAACCTCTTGTCTATTGACCAATCCACAGAATCCCTTTAAGATTTCGCCCTATTCCCCGGTAGCTCAGTCGGTAGAGCGGATGACTGTTAATCATTAGGTCGGCGGTTCGAGTCCGTCCCGGGGAGCCATATATAATAAGGGTTATATGGCGATTCTTGAAAAATCCCTTCTGTAAATTCTAAAAAACGTTCCTCTAAACCTTCCTCCAAGTACCTTGCTAGGCATGTTATAAGCCCTAAAATTAGATTTTTACTTGTATTTGAAGAATAAAATGGATCTTAAAGAATTTATCAGAACTGCGCTTGTTGAGATCGTTGAAGCTATTGAAGGAGCCAAATCAGAATTGGATGACAAGGCTGACTACATTTGTCCAATAATGAATTTACACGATGCTGGCCAGTGCAATATAACTCGAACTCATGATGGAAAGTATTACCAAAATGCAGAGTTTGATATAGCTGTTACCGCTGAAAGCAATACGGACTGCGGTGGTAAAGCTGTAAACATTCGGTCAACCCCGTTATTGACAAGCCCAATTTTTCAAGACCGTTTTAAAATTTCGATCCAGGGGGTATAAAAAGATATCCTTAACCGGTACGCTTTGCAGGCCTGAGGGTCCAAGTTTTCCCCGT